>NZ_JACSWB010000242.1 GCF_016888135.1 Leptolyngbya sp. CCY15150 | reverse complement strand
AGAATAGTCACCTGCTGCCACGCCATCGATACGAAAGCCATTGCTGCCATTGAGGGTGGAGAGATTGAGAGTGCTACTAAACCCACCCCCACTGCCAAACACCACATAGCTAGAACCTGAATAGGAGCCGTTGGGGTCGGCATAGGGTGCCCCAATGATCAGGTCATCGATGCCATCGCCATTGATATCCCCGGCACTGCTCACCGAACGCCCGGAAAAGTCAAATACAGCCCCCCCATCGAGACGAAAGCCATTGCTGCCATTGAGGGTGGAGAGATTGAGGGTGCTACTAAACTCACCCTCACCAAATACAACATAGCTAGAGCCTGAATAGTTGCCGTTGGGGTCGGCACTGAGTGCCCCAATAATCAGGTCATCAAAGCCGTCGCCATTGATATCCCCGGCACTGCTCACTGAAAAACCGGAATTGTCAGATGCAGCTACCCCATCCATGCGAAAGCCATTGCTGCCATTGAGGCTGGATAGGCTGAGGGTGCTACTAAATCCACTTCCACTGCCAAACACCACATAGCTAGAGCCAGAATTGGTGCCGTTGGGATCGGCACCGTATGCCCCAATAATCAGGTCATCAAAGCCATCGCCATTGATATCCCCTGCACTGCTCACTGAACGACCGGAACGGTCATCTGCGGCTACCCCATCGAGACGAAAGCCATTGCTGCCATTGAGGGTGGAGAGATTGAGGGTGCTACTAAACCCACTTCCACTGCCAAACACCACATAGCTAGAGCCTGAAGCGGAGCCGTTGGGGGCGGCTCTGTATGCCCCAATAATCAGGTCATCAAAGCCATCGCCATTGATATCCCCTGCACTGCTCACTGAACGACCGGAACGGTCATCTGCAGCTACCCCATCCATGCGAAAGCCATTGCTGCCATCAAGGTCAGCCAAGTTCAAAACAGGGTCAAACACCATCTTGTTTCCTCTTGGTTATGTACTATTGGTTTTCACGGTCGTTCTAGTTGGGCACCCTAAACTTATGTGATTGCTATCCATCACCCATCGAAATCACGTGGCGGATTTCATCGGAGCGAATGCCGATCGCCATGGGGCGCTGCACGTTAGGGAGCGTCACCACGTCATAGAGTTCTGAAACCGCCCCTGCAATGCGCAACGAATGCACTAGATCGCCACTACGCAGGTCAATCACGCCGATGCCACACTGTGGTTTTGCCTCCTTCTGCACTAGGGCAGCATCTAATGCCAAGCCTTGAAAACTCTTTTTATACCCATGTTACGGTGAGCAACGCCATTACTTCTTCTACTGTTATTCATCAAGTTTTATCGGAAATAAAAGAGAAATTGATTTAAGCTACCCCTGTCTCACGGGCGATCGCTCTCAAGCTGCGATCGCTATCTGTCAATGTGTTTAGCGGATCGATTCATAATAGGGTTATGGCCCCATTTGTTACGTCGCTAGTAGTGATCGGGTTGGTGGCGATCGCCCTAGCAAAAGGCTACAAATCCAAGACATAATCAGCTTGATGGAGCATGGGTGGCGATCGCTTTGCTGTTCTGTCGAGAATGTTAGAACATCCGCATAAAAGTTAGGGAAAGTTCCTGGCAAGGCTATGCTGTGGGCATCCATGACAATCTCGATGGCAGAGTTACGACGTGAATCAAGCATTATCCTTGCTGTGGCTGCTGGCAGAATCACCGGCTGCGGAAGCTGAACCCTCCAAAGTTGGGCAAGCCCTAACCTATATGACCAGCAACCCTTACATCGGTTGGGGGTTAGCTGGTTTTGTACTGGTGGCGATGGCAACGGCAGCGATCGCTGGTTGGACAGGCAACCTGGGCAAGATCATTGAATTTGTCAAAACGTACCTACGGCCCAGCCAGCCAGCAATTACCGATGAACGATGCCAAGCTCAGTTAAAGGAACTAAACAAGGTTGTCCTCAAAGAAGTCACCACGCGCCTGAGTCAATCGCTGCACTACAAGGTTCAGATGGACATCGATCGAGAACTGCAGATGAAGCGAGTCGGTCGTCCAGAGGTGGCCGCGTCATCGTCGCTATCTGAATCGTCGTCATCCCGATTGATTCATCGAGACTTCAACCCCTTTGAATCAGGAAACTCTCCGGAACCTGTCCGGGATGACCTGCCGACTCTCAACCTCTTTCAGCATCCAGATATCAAGGGACGACTGCTGATTCTTGGTGAACCAGGGGCGGGCAAAACGACCGAACTGCTGTCCCTTGCCCAAGACTTACTGCAACAAGCGCAGCAGAGTGACGAGCATCCCATCCCTGTCATCTTTGAACTGTCAGCATGGTCAACGGAACCAGGCAAGACGCTGGATGACTGGCTCATCGTGCAACTGAAGGATAGGTACAATGTGCAGCCGGAGATTGCCAAGTATTGGATCGAACACCATCAACTCTTGCCGCTGCTCGATGGTTTGGATGAACTTCGTCGAATTGATGGCACGGATGGAGACACACCAGAGGAACTCGATAAACAGCGTCAATACCAACAGATTCAATGTCTCCACGACATCAACACATGTCTAGAACTGCATCCCAAAACATCACTGGTGGTCTGTTGTCGTCGCCAAGAGTACGAAGCCTTGGAGCAGCAGGGCGAAGCATTGCGGCAGCTCAATGGAGCCATCTACCTCAAGTCTCTCGATGACCCTCAGATCGAAGCCTATTTCCAGAAGGCTGGTTTCCCTCATCGTTGGGTTGCCCTGAAGGATCAACCGGAACTGTTGGAGTTAGCTCGATCGCCCCTATTCCTGTTGATGTTGCTGATGGTGTATCAAGGTCAGACTATCACCACAAAATCTGCACTTTTGGATGCCTACATCAAAAAACAGCTCGAAAATCCAACCCATCAAAGCGCCTATCCTTCAGGAAAAGCACCAACATCCGAGCAAACCGATCGCTACTTGGGTTGGTTGGCTGTCAAACTCAAAGAACAGGAAATGACGGAGTTCTTGATCGAGCGCCTACAACCGTCCTGGCTGGATCGAAAGCGCGATCGTAGGTTGTATCGATGGATTTTCGGGCTGATTTTCGGGCTGATTTTCGGGCTGATTTTCGGGCTGATTTTCGGGCTGATTTTCGGGCTGATTTTCGGGCTGCGTGGTGGGCTGATTGGCGGGCTGCGTGGCGGGCTGCGTGGCGGGCTGCGTAAGATATCTCTTTCTGAGAAACTGAAATTGTATTGGAAAAAAGCAATGATTGCCGGGCTGAGTGTCGGGCTGATTTTCGGGCTGATTGGCGGGCTGATTTTCAGGCT
>NZ_JACSWB010000241.1 GCF_016888135.1 Leptolyngbya sp. CCY15150 | reverse complement strand
AGAGGCGATCGTCCCCACCGCCGCCATTTAGGGTGTCATCCCCTTCGCCGCCATCCAAGGCGTCATTCTCTTCAGTGCCATTCAAGATGTCATCTGAAGACGTTGCTTCATTGGCAACATCAGTGACGGTAATGGTGAGCAGTTGCGCGGCACTCAGCCCCCCAGCATCCGTGACAGTTACTTCAACAGCATAGGTATTGTCGGTGCCGTCATCGAGGGGGTTTTCAAAATCAGGGGCGTTGATGAACGACAGAGCACCGGTTGTGGCATTGATGTCAAAGAAGG
>NZ_JACSWB010000240.1 GCF_016888135.1 Leptolyngbya sp. CCY15150 | reverse complement strand
GGTCAATCAAACCCCGTGATGTGGCGGCAGCTCAAGTCATTCGTACCCGTGGGCAACGGGGAATAGAAAATGCCTGTGGAGTCGATGCGGCGGGGGCTGGGGTCACTCAGTCTAGCTGGCTGGCTGTGAAGCAGGAACTCTTTGGGGCGACCCAAGGAATCTCCACCCAATCGCTAGGCGATATGGGTGGAGAGGATGTCAAGCTGGAGAACATAAAGTAGGCATGGAACATAGATAGGGTTATCTAGATGTGTTAGACGTAAATGAGCAGAGCGGGGCGATCGCAGATGAGACAACATAAATCATGGCGTTGGGTGGGCTGCATGGGGGGGCTAGCGCTGGCGTTGGGGAGCGTATGTGTCCATGGTCCAGAAATCTATGCTCAGGATCTGCCCCATGGGCAAATAGCCCAAACATCCAATTTAGGTACAGCAGAGGAACAGTTCAATCTTGGTCTAGAGGCGATTCAGCAAGGGCAGCTTGAGGCAGCGATCGCCGCCTTCCGACAAGCCACGCAGCTCAACCCGTCCATGGCTCCGGCTCACTACAATCTCGGTCTAGCCCTACGCCAACAGGGGCAACTGCAGCCAGCGGCCGATGCGTTTTACAATGCCACAGTGGCCGATCCGCAGTTTGCTCTGGCCTATGCCAATCTTGGCGCAGCGTTGCTGGAGGGCTTTAATTATGATCAAGCCTCCGACTATCTAGACTATGCCATTGCCTTGGATCCGACGATGGGTCTGGCCTACTACAACCTAGGACTAGTGCGGCAACAGCAAGGACGTTGGCCCGAGGCGATCGCCGCCTTTGAACGCACCCTAGAACTCAGCCCCAATGTGCCAGAGCCGCCCTACTATCTGGGCATGAGCTATCTGCAGGAACAGCGGTTAGAGGACGCCATTCAAGCCTTCCAGCAGGCGATCGCCCTCAACCCTAACTACACCGAGGCCCACTACAGCCTGGGCACCATCTATCTACAGCAGGGGCAATTGGAGGCGGCGATCGGGGCCTTTCGGCAAGCCGCGGAGTCCAATTCCAACTATCCCAATGCCTACTACGGAGCCGGTCTAGCGTTTATGCAGCAGGGCAAGTATGCCGATGCTCGCCAGGTGCTGGAATATGCGCGGGATTTGTTTTCTGCCCAAGGCAATCCTGAATGGGCTGCCAATGCTGAACGGTTAATGCAACAGGCCCAGAGTCAGCTCTAGCGATCGCCATGCCCCACCGTCCTATTTACCTCGATGCCCATGCCACCACGCCCTTGGATGAACGGGTGCTGCAGGCCATGCTGCCCTATTTCACCGAGTACTACGGCAATCCCGCCAGTGCCACCCATCAATATGGCTGGGAAGCCGAGGCGGCGGTGGAGCGATCGCGACGGATTCTAGCGGAAGCGATCGGGGCCACACCGGAGGAACTGGTGTTCACAAGCGGCGCAACGGAAGCGAATAATCTAGCCATTAAAGGGGTTGCCGAAGCCTATTTTGCCCAGGGCAAGCATATGGTGACCGTGCAAACCGAGCATCGGGCGGTGCTCGATCCTTGTCAGTATCTCGAAACCTTGGGCTTTGAGATCACCTATCTGCCGGTGCAGCCCGATGGGTTTATTGATCTTGGGCAACTGGCAGCGGCCCTGCGTCCAGATACTCGTCTGGTGTCGGTGATGGCGGCCAATAACGAAATTGGCGTGATTCAGCCCCTAGAAGCAATTGGCCGCCTCTGCCACGATCGCGGCGTCTTGTTCCATACGGATGCGGCCCAAGCGATCGCCAAGATGCCGCTGAATGTGCAAACTATGCAGATTGACCTGCTGTCGATCACCGCCCATAAGGTCTACGGGCCCAAAGGCATTGGAGCGCTCTACGTGCGACGGCGCGATCCCCGAGTGCAGCTTGCTCCCCAGATGCACGGCGGTGGTCATGAACAAGGGCGGCGATCGGGCACCCTCTACCCTCCCCAAATTGTTGGTTTTGCGAAGGCCGTCGAGATTGGTCTAGCTGAGTTGGAGTCGGAAACTCAACGTCTCTGCCATCTACGCGATCGCCTTTGGACATCACTCAGGGATCTGGGGGGAGTTCACTTAAACGGACATCCCACCCAGCGCCTGCCCGGAAATCTGAATATCAGCCTTGAAGGTATGGATGGGCGAGCATTGCTGCGGGGGTTGCAGCCCCACGTGGCGGTGTCCTCTGGGTCAGCCTGCACGGCTGCCAAACCGTCCGCGTCCCACGTCCTCAAAGCCTTGGGGCGATCGGATGCCCTAGCCCAAGCGTCCCTACGTTTTGGTTTAGGACGCTTTACCACCGACGCCGAGATCGATCAGACCATTCAGGTAGCGATCGCCACGATTCAGTCCCTACGAGGGATGGCCGTGGACTAAGCTGGTACTCAGGGTCTACTGAATCCATGGGCGAATCAATAGGTGAATCAATAGGCAAACCGCTCTGCTCAGAAAGAGATGTGTTAAGACTATTGGCAAGGCGTCACTGAAGGTATGTGGGCTAAGCTAGATTTGGAACGGTAGCTGTGGCAAGCCTGTACCCACATTGCTGCTTACCGTCGTACACCACGCTTAAGGAAAGCATAGAGTCATGGGGTTATTTGACCGTGTTAACCGGCTCGTTCGGGCTAACCTAAACGCGGCTGTCAGTTCAGCCGAAGATCCAGAAAAAATCTTGGATCAAGCAATCATTGATATGCAAGAAGACTTGGTGCAAATGCGCCAGGCCGTTGCGGGAGCGATCGCTAGCCAAAAACGCACCCAACAGCAGTACGACAAGTCTCAGTCTGAAGCCAATACCTGGTATCAACGGGCTCAATTGGCGATCCAAAAAGGGGATGAAAATCTGGCTCGCGAAGCCCTCAGTCGCCGTAAGTCGTTAGCGGATGCAGCTGGGTCGCTCAAGACGCAGTTGGATCAACAGCTCACCAATGTTGATCAGCTCAAGCGAAACTTGATTGCCCTAGAAGGCAAGATTTCGGAAGCCAAAACCAAGAAGGATATGCTCAAGGCTCGGGCCAGTGCGGCCAAGGCCAATGAGAAGCTGCAAAGCACGATGAATTCCATGGGCACCAGCGGCGCAATGGCTGCGTTTGAGCGCATGGAAGACAAGGTGATGCAAATGGAAGCTCGTTCCCAGGCGGCCTATGAGCTAGGTAGCAATGATCTAGAAAATCAGTTTGCGGCCTTGGAATCGGGCAGTGATGTGGATGATGAATTGGCAGCCATGAAAGCCCAGCTCACTGGCGCTGCGCCTAGCCAAGGTCAACTACCTGCGGGAACCACGGAGGCTGCTGCTCCCCAAGATCAAGCCGTGGATGCAGAGCTAGAAGCGCTGAAAACGCAACTGGATCAACTCTAAGTCTCTCTAAGTCCGTGCAACTCTAAGTCTGTGTCACGTTAGGTCTTCCATCAACAGCTAACGGGGTTAACATTCCCGCTCGTTGATGGATGGCCACCCTTCTAGATCCTCCGAATAACGGGGGATTTTGAGTATGGAAAGATAGAGCGCCTGTACAGCGCCCGCACTTGCAGGGTAGCCGTGAGGCTACCCTACGTTCCTATGCACAGATTCCTATCTACAGATCTAGGGGATCGTCTCGTTATTCTTCATCGGGATCATCTACAAAACCAATGCCCGAGAGAGGGCGATAGGTGTAGTTGTGGCGCGGTGTTTTTTGGATGTCTTCCTTGATGCCATCGAGGTCGATGTAGCGATCGGCCACGTTGATGAGGCTGTCACTGGTCATCGATCGCAGGCTGACGACTTCCACGCGCACTCCCCGATAGCTGACGGCATCGACGGCGTAGGCCAGATCCCCGTCGCCACTCACCAACACAGCAGTGTCATAGGCTCCCACCAATGCCATCATGTCTACAGCGATTTCCACGTCTAGATTAGCTTTCTTGGAACCATCGGGAAGCTGTACCAGATCCTTGGAGATGACGCGATAGCCATTGCGCCGCATCCACAGCAAAAAGCCCTGCTGCTTTTCATTGGTGCGATCGACACCGGTATAAAAGAAGGAGCGCAGCAGGCGAGACCCGGCGGTCAAGCGGCAAAGGAGCTTCGTATAGTCGATTTCAATGCCCAGTTGCAATGCGGCATAAAACAGGTTGGAGCCATCAATGAAAATCGCTACCCGACCCCTATTTTCTAAAACTTGCTCTGGTGTGAATACAGAGTCTTTCTCAATATGATCAAACATTTGTTATGCCTCGGTTTTTATGAAGAAGAGCAGAGTTGCTCAAGGGTTAATAAAACAGCAGATTAGAAAAACTCACGATCAGGATAGATTCCAACGATGCACGCCCTTAAGACGGGGTAGATAGTTCGGGCACAGCTAGCTGTTGGAAGATGGGCTGGGGCTCTCCGAGGGGTTGTTCGGGAGGGAGGCAGCCCCAAACGGTGTGGAGGGGGAAGGGAGCGATCGCCCCGGCCTCTGGCTGGTTGAAGTCAAGGGTGTAGCCAAGCTGCTGGTAAACGGCATTGCTAATATCAGGAATGATGGGAGATAGAAGATAGGCCGCTAGCCGAGTCGATTCCAAGACACTGTAAATGAGTTCATCAACGTCGGCCTGCTTCCCTGCTTTAAACAATGCCCAAGGAGCTTGATCATCAATCAGCTTGTTGCTAGCACGGGTCAACGACAGGACTAGCTCACAAACGTGACTGAAACTTAGACGGCTGTAGGCTTGGGACACCTGCTCGGCCAGATCGCTCCCCTTGGATTTGAGTGGATGATCGTCAGCGATCGCCCCCACATCAATCCCCGGAACCGCCCCATCACAATACTTCTTAGCCATTTTCAGGGTACGATTCAGCAGATTTCCCATATTTTTGGCAAGATCTGCGTTGAGGACATCGACGAAGCGGGTTTCGCTAAAGTCTCCATCTTTACCAAACTCAATAGCCCGCAAGAAATAGTAACGAACGGCGTCCGCTCCATAACGGGTTACCAAATCAACAGGATCCAGGGTATTGCCTAGGCTTTTACCCATTTTCTGCCCATCTTTGGTGAGAAATCCATGGCCAAACACCTGACCGGATACGGGCACCCCCGCCGACATTTGCATGGCGGGCCAATAGACGGCATGGAAGCGCAGGATATCTTTGCCAATCAGATGGATGTTGATGGGCCACCAGCGCTTCAGGGCATTGTCTAGGGTGGGCTCATCCTCCGGATCCAGCAGGGCGGTGACATACCCCAGGAGGGCATCAAACCAGACGTAAAGGGTATGTCCTGGATCCGTGGGTACTGGAAAGCCCCAGTCTAGGTTGACGCGCGAGACGGAGAAGTCTTGCAGCCCCTGTTCTACAAAGCTCAAAACCTCGTTGCGCCGACTAGTGGGCTGAATAAAGTCAGGGCGATCGCGGTAGAGCTGTTCTAGAGCTGGCTGGTATTTAGACAGCCGAAAGAAATAGTTAGACTCGTCTCGCCATTCGGCTTGGCGATTGGTGTGAATGGGGCAATAGTGATCGTCTAGAAGGTCTCGCTCCTCCTTAAACTCCTCACAGGAGACGCAGTACCATCCTTGCTGCTGCCCCAGGTAGATATCTCCATTATCCCAAACCCGTTGGAAAAATTCCCGCACAATAGCTTCATGGCGAGGCGCAGTGGTGCGGCTGAAGCGATCGTAGTGGATATTCAACTGTTTCCAGAGCCGGTCAAACCCAGCCGCCACTTGGTCGCAGTGATCCTGGGGCGATCGCCCTGCCGCCTCCGCCGTGCGCTGAATCTTTTGCCCATGTTCATCCGTCCCCGTAATCATTAAAACGGGCCGCCCCTGTAATCGATAAAACCGGGCGATCGCATCCGCCGCCATCGTCGTGTAGGCGCTACCAATGTGAGGCAAATCGTTTACATAATAAAGCGGTGTTGTAATTGAGAAGACTTCTGTATTTGAAAATGTAGAATCCATTGAGTCGTTAGAGTTTTAAAAATACTATCGCACTAGAATTCAATCATACTTGAGGTTCTTATAATTGCGTCTTTAGCCCGATATTTTCCAAGAAAAATGCGGAACGCATTCAGTAAAATCTCTGAATACTCTGATTGATTTAGGGCTTGACCTAGGATGGGTGGCTGTGCAGGACGTCAGGTATCGATAGGAACCCTGAGTCGGTCACCCAAACTCACGGCGCGGGAGATTAAGCCTTTCAGGATGTCGCAGAAAACATTGATATAGAAGACTTAAGACGAGTTACATTGAGCCCAGGGAAGACATCAGAGGGATAAACCAAGGTTGTTTTGCTAGTAGGGTTCTTAAATCTGAATCTCCCTCAATAGCTAGGGGAAGTTCATGGTTTGCCCATGCCATAGAGTAGATTGTCTTGGGTCGATCAAGGGATCTCATAGCCTCAAGACAACCGCTTCAGCAGCATTGAGTAAAGGGTTGGACAGAACAGCAACGGGTCAAGAATTGATGACGTATTTGCACTATGTTTAGTGTGCAGCACAGTTGCAAAAAATCGACAGGTTTTAAGAGTTTCTACAGACATGGACGTCTAGTTTCAGACTGATTAGGGAACCCTATCACTGTCATTGAATAGCCCTATCATTACTATCAACACCATTCGGTATACTCCCGACCAGTCTATCGATCTAGACCATCGATGCCAGAGCTCCCCCGCACCGCCAAGTATCCCCTAGGGTAGGGGTGTGAAATCATACCCATAGCCCGACTGGGATCCAGGCTGCACCACCACGAGCTGTGCCGCGCGGTTGCGATCGCCTGAAGGCAAAAACTGAATTGTCCCAGATGCGCCATTTGCCGAAAAGTTGGGCGTATTAAGCGCTTGATGGATACCTGAGCGCGTTGGGTTTTGGGCCATGGCGGCAATAAAAACCTGAGCTGCATCGTAGGTCATGGCAGACCGCCAGCTCACATCCCCGCCCCAGAGTTGACGGGCCGCTTGGGGAAAGGTGGCCGATGGGTCAGCATCCCGATGCCACGGAGCTGCCACCACCATACCCACAGCATCAGCCTGTCCCGTTTGCAGCAGTTCCGCCGTAAACAAGCTGTCGCCCCCTAGGAGCTGCAAGCGCTGGCGATTGGCGGCGATCACCTGTAGAGCCTGGGGGCGAGTTTGGGTATTGGTGGCCAGCATTAAAACCTGAGTGCCTTGCTGAATGGCTTGCTCCACGGCAGCGTTGGCATCAAACCCCGAGCTGACATCCACTTCAGCGGTAATTTGCCCACCCCCTGAGAACACCGCCGATGTAAAGGCATCTTTGAGCGAACTGCTGTAGTCGCTGCTGGAGTCGTAGACGACCGCCGCCTGCTGCAGATTGTTGTCTAGCATGTAGCGGGCCAAGCTATCGGCGGTGAAGCGATCGCTCTGGACGGTGCGAAATACATAATCGCCTAGTCCTGAAATGCGGACGGAGGTGCTGGTGGGGGAGATCACCGGTAGACTTTGCTGTTGATAGACCTCGCCAGCAGCCAGGGTGGCATCACTGCTGAAGTGACCAATGACGCCGAGAATGTCTGACTCACCCGCTAGGGTTTGGGCAAGTTGGGCCGCCGTGTCTGGGCTATTGCCATCATCCGCGATCACCACTTTGAGGGGCGTGCCCTGAATGCCGCCAGCTTGGTTGACTTCGTTTTGCGCTTGGGCGATCCCCCGCAGCAGTTCTTCTGTGGAATCACTGGCGCTGCTGGCAGGAACGGCGATCGCCACGGTATAGGCAGGGCGATCGGCAATCCGAGCGTTGTTCAGGTAGATCAACGCTTCGGGATCATTGCGGTTGGCGGCTATAGCGGCTTCTAGTTGCTGCACGGCTTCGCTGTAGTTCCCAGCGGCGATCGCTTGAATGCCGGCTTGCTTCTGCGGCGAGGTATTGCTGGAGACCAGCAGGCGATCGCCTTGGCTGAGTTGGCCACCCGTTGGGGAGGATGAACCAGGAGCAGCGGGATCGCTAGAGCCATCGCTAGAGCCAGACGTTGTGCTAGTTGCCGCCGGATCGCCCCCTAGCAACCCAAGATTTCCCACCAGCCAATAGGCACCAAAGCCAATAGCGGCCAGGGTAATAAACAGCGACAGAATTAGGATGGGAGCTTCATTTTTCTGGGACATACGATACCGCCTTGAACGCTTGAACCAATCTCTTACCCTAGCCTAGCCGCTTGTTGGCGATCGCAGACAGAGGAGATGTCTGGATAGCGGTTCGGGATCATGCATCGAGCGTCAAGAGCCGCGGGCTATCGAGATGCAACAAATGCGGCAATGCGATCGAACCCGGTTTTCAGGGTGGCTAGGTCTGTGGCATAGGAGATGCGCACGTGGTCATCGGCACCGAAGGCACCCCCTGGGATCACCGCCACTTGCTGTTCCTCCAGCAACTGATCGCAAAATTCCAGAGACGTTAATCCAGTTTTACTAATATTCAGAAAACTATAGAAAGCACCGTTGGGCGTTGGGCAAGAGAGACCAGGAATGGACGCGATCGCATCCAGCAAAAATCGGCGGCGTTCGGCAAAAGCGCTGACCATCTCCTGCACGCAGTCTTGAGGGCCCTCACAGGCAGCGATCGCTCCATATTGGGCAAAGGTGCAAACATTGGAGGTGCTGTGCCCTTGAATGGTGGCAGCGGTTTTAATCAGCTCAGCCGGCCCAGCCAGAAAGCCAATCCGCCAGCCGGTCATGGCGTAGGCCTTGGCAAAGCCGCTGCTGATGATCGTGCGGCTAAAGGCCGCCGGACTGACCGCGCCAATGCTCAAATGGGTTGCGCCATCGTACAGAATCTTGCTGTAGATTTCATCCGACACCACCCAGATATCATGGTCGTCCACCACCTTGGCTAGGGCGCGAATTTCCTCCGGTGTGTAGACCATGCCGGTAGGATTGGCAGGGGAGTTGAGCACAAACAGCTTCGTGCGCGGCGTGATCGCCTGCTGGAGAGCTTCGGGGGTGATGCGTAGCCCCGTGCTGGTATCTGTGGGAACAATCACCGGCGTGCCACCGGCCAGCTTCACCATTTCTGGATAGCTCACCCAGTAGGGCGCAGGAATAATCACCTCATCCCCTTCTTGGATCATCGCCAGCATCAGGTTGAACAGGGAATGCTTGCCACCGTTGGTGACGATAATATTTTCGGGCCCGTAGCAAAGATCATCATCCTGCTGCAGACGGGCGGCGATCGCTTCCCGAAGTTTGGGTTCACCGGCGGCTGGGCCGTAGCGGGTCTTGCCTTGGTCAAGAGCTTGCTTAGCTGCTTCGCGAATATGAATCGGCGTATCAAAGTCGGGTTCGCCTGCCGTAAAGCTACAGACATCTACCCCATCAGCTTTCATGGCCTTCGCCTTTGCCGTAATGGCTAGGGTCACAGAGGGCTGAACGCTTCCGACTCGTGCTGCAAATTCCATGATGCAAAAAATCCTGTCTCTCTAACCAGCCATTGATGAAGATTCGCGGTGAAAAAGCGCTAGCCCGTCATCAGCCAGCACCCAACTCGCTGAGGCTAAGCGATGAAAAGGCAACTCAGATGACCCTCAAGGCATGTCCCCATAAGTTTTACGATACTACGTCACTAGAGAGACTCTACGGCTAGAGTTTCAGGAGATGTTCATATTTCGCAAGATGTTTCCCACACCGCCAAACGTCCCAGCTAGGGCGTACCTCACCCTGGGTGGAGCTAAAGAGATTCCGAAGTATCGTTGAATTTTCCGCATTTGGGCGTATGTGTAGTGTCAGCAACACGGTTCCAGATGCAGCATCTTGAACACTAGGGCTACTAGGACTAGAACGACTAGGACTAGACATCCTAGAACTACACAGGGAGCATCCCGCTAGACATCTGACATAAGATGCAGTGATGCTAGAAACTCAGCTATCATCATCCACATCCATGCGATCGCTCCACGGGATTACCTTTGCTGATTATTGACTGTTTTTGTTTAACGGCATCTTTTAACTGCATCGTTCATGAATCCAAAGCTTCAATCGCTATTGTCTACCCAGGTTTCTCGGCGTACGGTGCTCAAGCTGGCGGGCGTGAGTACGGTAGGGGGAGCCCTGGGCTACTCTCGGTTTTCTAAGCCCCAGCCTTCTACGTACCAAGAAGATGCGATCGCTCTGCCGACTCACCTCAGCCAGCCTCGACGAGCGGTGGTCGTCGGGGGCGGCTTAGCGGGCTTGGCAGCAGCCTACGAACTCAGCCAACGCGGTGTTGAGGTGACGTTGCTGGAAAAATCACCCCAGTTGGGCGGCAAAATCGCCAGTTGGGATATTGAAGTCGGTGGAGAACCCCTGCGCATGGAGCACGGCTTCCACGGCTTCTTCCCCCAGTACTACAACTTGTGGAGCTTAGTGGATGAGCTAGAAGCCCAAGAGAACTTCACCTCCCTGCCGTTTTACGCCGTCGTCTATAAAGGCGATAAGCAAGCCTATGCGCCAGAACGCTTCCGACCAAGCAGTTCAGCTTTTCCCTGGAACATCGTCGATCTAGCGATCGCCTCCGATAATCGGTTGAACTGGGGGCTGAACCTGCTGAAGTTTTCCCATTGGCAGGTGTTTCGCGAAATTACCGGCTTCCATCCCCAGCGCAGCTATGGCCGCTTGGATAACATGTCGGTGACCGAGTGGGTGAAGAATGACTTTCCCCAAGGTCTCTATGACCTGTACTTTTTACCCTTTGCCAAATCCAGCCTCAATGCCCCGGATGTTTTAAGTGCGGGAGAACTGATGCAGTTTTTCCACTTTTACTTCTTTGGCAATCCCGAGGGGCTAGCCTTTCGCGGCACCCGCCAGGATATGGGTCGCAGCTTAGTCGATCCAATTGTGGCGGCCATTCAGAGCAAGGGCGGCAAGGTGCTCACCGGGGTCTCGGTCACTCAGGTGAACTGGGCCGATAGCCAAGTTGCTTCTGTGGACTATGTGGACGGTAGCGCCACCTCGCCAGCTCCCTTCTGGGTGGCGAAAAATGACGTGATCCCCACCGAAGGTGCAACCCAGTTCTACGGCGCAGGCGATCGCGTCTATGCTACCCAAAACCACACCGAAGCCCTATCCCTCACCTGCACCCATCAAGGCTGTACCGTTCAGCCCGCCGCCAACGGCGAATTTCACTGCCCCTGCCATGGCGCTGTCTACGATGCCCAAGGGCGCGTGGTCAGCGGCCCTGCCCGCCGTGATCTAGACCGCTATCAGGTGGTACAAACCGAGGGCGATCGCATCCAGCTCGCCAGCGCGGATCCAACCCCCAGCCTGGCCCAAACTCTAGATGCCGACTACTTTGTCTTCGCCACCGACGTGCCCGGCGTTCGCTACCTGCTGGATCAATCCCAGGGAGACGTTCATCCCCAGATCCAAGAGCAAATTGGTCAGTTAGCGATCGCTGATCCCTTTGCTGTAGCCAGATTCTGGTTTGACCAAGACTTTGACTGGGAGTTCAGCGACTTCACCTCCCTGTCAGGCTATCGCCTCACCGATAGCATCACCCTCTACCATCGCATTCAGGACGACTATATCGAGTGGGCTAAGAAAAGCGGCGGCAGCGTTGTGGAACTCCATGCCTACTGCTACAAAGAGCGGGACTTTCCCACCCAGCAAGCCATCCTGACCACCTTTGAGGAAGAACTTTACGACATTGTTCCAGCCCTCAAGGATGCTTCTATGCTGCATCGAGAACTGGTCAACCAGAAAAACTTCTCCGGCTTCCCCCCCGGCAGCTACCCCAACCGTCCCGAAACCCAGTCTCTGGCTCCCAACCTCCTCTTCGCTGGCGACTGGGTGAAAATGCCCTTCCCCTGCGGCTTGATGGAGCGGGCGGTGAGTAGCGGTCTGCTGGCAGCCAATGCGGTTCTACACCAAGAGGGTCTACAGCGTCGCACCTTACTCACGGTGCGTCCTCAAGGCGTATTTTCCATCCTCGCTTAACGCTGGTTCATAAGCAAACCTGGGAGAACGACTCACGTCTCTCAGGTCAAGGCATCAGGGGAAATGTCGAGGTGTTGCGTATTCCCCTAGTCGTCCCGCCAGATCCTGAACCTCCTCCTCAGTTCTCCCCAATCCTAAGGACTTGATGAGCCATCCCCTTTCCATTGCATTTGGTACTCACTGCGATGACCCAAACCTTTAGCGATCCTGTCGAATCTCCTGCCTCTCAGCCAGGATCCTTTGATGTGCGCCAAGCTGGCATCAACCCCAACCATTGGTACGTTGCGGCGCGCAGTGACGAGGTGACGACTACGCCCCGGGGGGTGACGATCTGGGGAGAGGCGATCGCTCTTTATCGAGACAGTCACGGCCAGGTGCAGGCGTTAGCCGATCGCTGCCCCCATCGCTTTGTCAAACTCAGTGAGGGGCAGGTGGTGGGCGATGACTTGGAATGCGCCTACCATGGCTGGCGGATTGCTGGCGATGGACATTGTACAGCGGTGCCCTACCTAGCCGAGGATCAGCGGCTGCCCTCCTGTCGGGTACGGCTCTACCCGGTGCGAGAGCAGGATGGCTTTATCTGGGTCTTTCCAGGGGATGCGGCCCTAGCCGAGCAGGTGAATCCCCTCAGCATTCCCGAGTGGGAGCATCTCAACTACATCGCCACCGTCTCGATCATCGACTGTCAAGCCCACTATTCCTACCTGATCGAAAACCTCATGGACATGTACCACGGGCATCTCCATGCTGATTATCAAGCCTGGACAGAGGCGAAACTGCAGGCTTTAGAGGAAACAAGCGATCGCGTCGATGTTCACTACGAAGCCCAAAGCTACTACCGCATTGATAAGATCTGGTCGATTTCCCAACTCTTCTTTCCCAGCCTGCGGCGATTACACCCCGAGCCCTTAGACGTCAGCTATGTGTATCCCAACTGGGTTTCGACCCTAGGGCAAGACTTCAAAATCTACTGCCTCTTTTGTCCCATCGGCCCTACCCAGACCCGCGCTTACCTGATTCACTTCACCTCCCTCCAAGCCTTCTCGCGACTGCATAAACTGCCGATCGCCTTCCGCCGATTTTTGAAACAGCGTCTCTTTGGTGCAGCTCAATCGCTTCTAGATGGCTTAGTGCGCCAAGATGTGGTGATGATTGAGCAAGAGCAGCAGGCCTATCTGGCCACCCCCCAGGCTCGCCCCCATGAACTAAACCGTGCCTTGGTGAGCGTGCAGCGCCTGATTCGGGAGCAACATCAGCGATCGCTCAAGATACCCTAGGCTTCGGTACTTCCCTGGCCAAGAGCTTGGCGAATCGCCTGCTGTACCTGCTCCATGGATTGGTTGCCATCAATCTTCAGCAGCCGTTTGCGGTAGCCGTAGTAGTCCAAAATGGGCACCGTCCGTTCTTGGATTAATTCCAGGCGACGATGCACCACATCCGGCTGATCATCCGATCGCGATCGCTCCAACGATCGCTCCACCAACACCGCATTGGGCACCTCTAACCAGATGGCCCAGTCAATGCGCTGCTCTAAGGAGTCCAGCAAAAAGTCTAGTTCCTCCGCCTGAAACGCCGTCAGGGGATAGCCGTCCAGCAACCACCCCTGCTGACTATCGGGCTGCTGCAATCGCTGACGAATCAGCTCAATCATGATCTTATCGGGAACAAATTCGCCCTGTGCCACATAAGCCTGCACCTGTTTCCCCAAGTCACTATGGGCAGCGATCGCCTCCCGCAAAATCGTCCCCGTAGAAATATGGGGAATGCTTAAAAATTGGCATAGCTGACTGGCCTGCGTGCCCTTGCCGGCTCCGGGCCCACCCAGAATAATTAATTTCACACTGACTCCTACGCCCTTATAAACGGACACCACCATAGCCCCTGACCGAGGCCCTCTTGCCTAGGGTAGCGCTAAGGGCGATCGCGGGTCGAGAGGAGATGTCCCTACCGATACCTACCGATACCTACCGATACTTATCGATATCTACCTCTATCCAGCGTCACCGATACCTACCGATACCTACCGATACTTATCGATATCTACCTCTATCCAGCGTCAACCGTTTCTATCGGGATTCTAGACTGGCCTGAAACCCATAGCTGGTTAGTAGATCCACTAACTCTTGCGCATTGGCGCGATCGCTGAACGCCCCGGCCTGCATCATCGTCTGTCCATTGACCACCGTGGAAAATGCGCCCGGCACCAACGACTGAATGCGGGTGCGGGTCGTCGCCTGGCTGGTCTCCACAAGAACCCGGTATTGGGCCATCGATCGACTAGATGACGCAACCGCATAGGATGTACCGCCAGAGACAGGCACCCGCGCCAGACCACCCACGTTGCCAACAGGGATCTCCATGCTAGGAACGGGTAACACATCCGGCGATCGCGTTGGCGCAGCAGCTTGGCTAGGGACGGTTGTCTGCACAGGTGGCGGCGACACCGGAATTTCAATGGGGGTTTGCTGAGCCCCTGAGTCTAGCAATCCTGGAGAAATCGTCCAACTAGGCTCTTGACGGCTCACCAAGCTGGAAACGGCTGACCCTGACTGCGGCAGGATCACCGGAATCTCAACCGCATTCTCGGCAGGCTCCTCTAGCTGGTAGCCAATGGTCGAGCCCTGGTTCAGAATGCCATTGAGCTGAATGGAAGGGGTATCCCATGGGGAACGTCCTGCTGGCGGAGATTGCACGGGAATGGGGATCTCTGGTGCAGCCGTGGGTCTAGCTGAAGTGGCCACAGGAGGAATGGCGGTGGCAATGGAATGATTAGGCTCCACGCGGGGCAGGGGAGAGGTTGTTTCCACAGGACGGGCAGCGGGCGGCGCTGGCTGCACAGGCACCGATGGCATGGGTGATGCCGGTGATGCCTGGGCCGTTTGACTGGCTGCTTGATTTGCCGTTTGACTGGCTGGATCTGCCGCTGGGGTCGGATCAGCAGTCCTAGTCGCTGCCACCATGCGGTTATTTTGCAGGGTGGGCTGGCTGGATTGGGCGACGTGCAGCGATTGGGCCGGCGATAGGCTGTTGTTCATCAAAAGCGGCGTTCCATCGGCCACCCAAACGCTATAGCCATCAGCCTGAGGCTGGGTCACACTCACCCCCACCAAGGCGGCCTGCCCCGACAACATGACGGTAGCCGACCCTTGGGCCGATCCTTGAATGACAATGCCCTGACCATAGAGCCCGGGATTGCCTTGCAGCGTGATCTGGCGATCGACTTCTAGGGGAAAGGTTTCACCACTGTCGGCGCTGTAGACCCCCGGCGCGAGCATAATCACGCTATTGGGTTCAGCCAATTCCAGAGCGCGGGTGATTGTCCGCAGGGGCGATCGCCCGCTACTACCATCCTGGCTATCCTGCCCCAGACGAGGATCCACGAAGAGAAGATGGGTGCTGGCGGAGGATGAAGCTTGCGCTAGGGTCGCAGGGGCAGTTTCCGGCAAGGGTTGAGCGATCGCCCCCCCAGACCCCAAAAGTCCAGCCGCGATTGGCAGGAGAGCCCAGCTAAGATGCTGCAGGATCGGTCGTCGGGGGCGAGGTGAGGCAGTGGAGCAACGGCGCAAACGAGTAGACAACATAGCAGTTCTAGGAGCAACAGAACGATGACACCAAAGGATGCACAATTGTAGTAGCGCTCGGCAAGAATGGCACCTGGTTGATCAGCGAACTAGTATTGCAAGACAGAAGAACGAAGATAGAAGAACGAAAAGAGATGTCAGGACGCACAAGGGTTTCCGCTTGAGTCAATAGGCGGTTTACTTCTCAGAGGACTAGCCATACTAAATAATCCCCAGCGGCTGAAAGCAACTGGGGATTTTCTGTCGGTCGATGGTAACTCGCTAAGAACCTGGATAACTGACCAATTGTGTTCCGTAGGCTGGGTCGAGCAATGGAAAAGCCAGCACCAGCTCAGAGTCCGTTGGGTTACGCTGACGCTGACTCAACCTAGGTGAGAATCAGGATGACAGAAGTTTTGTCGATCAATCAGGCTAAGACAAGCTAAGAACTAATAGGACTATTGCCCAATACCATACCCTGGGGTGCCGACTGCTGCTCTGGATCCGTGGCCCAAACCGCATAGTCTGACAATAATTGATGCATCAAACGCTGCTTGATCGTCAGCAAAACGCTTTGCAGCAGTCCATTACCGGTGGCTTCCAGAATAGGGCGCGGCGTTAGCCAAAGCGGCGGTGGTAGATCGACGCCAACGGCAAGATCTGCTTGCCCCACCAAGTGGGGTTTGTCATCATGGATCTGGGGGCGGAGTTTGCCCAGTAAATCTAAGCTAAACCGCTGGTTGATATAGTCATTGCCGCGAATTTCACACCCCACCGATCGCAGGTGAATGGTGCCATCTGAACTACCCCACAGACGCAAATCCACTGTGGGCTGCACGCTAATCATCATGAAACTGAGCGATCGCATCTTGAGACGAAAGACTTCTGGGCTCAGTTGTTCCGTGCGCTTAGGATCCACCAAGGCCCGAATTAAGCGCTGGGGCTGGCGGAGATAGTGCTGGATGGGTACCGATTGCTCAGGGACAGCCAAGCAGACCGATTGGGAGGCGTTAAATTGAACATTCATAGCAAACCATGCGATCAACCGAGCGAGACCACCAGGGGACAGATTAAAATCTATCGGCGGACGTTCTTCATTAAACTTAACAACTTTCTCAGGGTTTGAACTGAGGAGTCGCTGAGTTTTGCTGAAAAGCCGTGAAGAATTGACGGCTGTCCTTTAGCATCTAATGAAATATACCGATAATCGCTAGGTTGTTCATCATTCTTTATGCAGATTCTTGAAGTTAGCTCTGCAGTTGCTCAGGCTTCCCCATACGTTTGCTGAGGGCGATCGCCACCGAACCACCCACCACCAGCAGGGCTCCCACAAAGCCCAGGGCGCTAATATGTTCTGGCGCTATCAATCCCGGAAACCAGCGCGCCGCCACCTGCATGGAAGCGATCGTCACCAGGGGCGTCAGAGAAATAATGGCGCTGACCCGCGAGGCTTCTAGGTGTTCCAAGGATTCGCTAAAGGCACCATAGGCTAGGAGGGTGTTGATGCCGCAGAAGATCAACATGCCCCATTGAAACAGCGACAGCTCTAGCAGATCCGGTAATTGGGACAGGGGTAAAAACAGCAGGGCACAGCCGCCGTAGATCACCAGCATGATAGCGGGGGAGGGAAGCACCCTCAACAGTTGCTTTTGGGCCAACGCGTAGATCGTCCATGTAAGACAGGCTAAGACCGTTAGGCCGTTCCCCAAGAGATAGGTAGCAGTAGACTGCAGCAGCACCTGTAGTTGCTCATGGAAAAACAGCGCCAGCCCCAAGGTCATCACGCCCAGACCCGTCCACTGCAGGCGACTGTAGCGTTCCTTAAAAATCACGAGGGCAGCAAGACCAAAGGTGACCGGCGCAAGCTGCATCAAAACTTCCACATTGGTGGGAGATGTGAGTTTCAAACCCATCAGGAACAGTAAATAGTTCAGCCCTAAAAACACAATGGCGATCGCCATCAGCTTAAAGGAGGCACTGCGAAGCTGTTTGCCTTGGGGAAATTGTCCCTGCTGTTTGAGATAGAAAGCCAGGACGCTGAAGGCGATCACAAATCGTACACAGGTGATCGTGTATACGTCTAAAACATTCAGCACAACGGCTAGGGCAATGGGCAGAATTCCCCATAGCAGCATAGTCGTGGCAGCGAGGATCATCCCATACTGCCACCGTCCAGAGGTTTGATGTAGCGTCATGGATGGTTAGGAAGGGAGCGATCGCTCCGAGGGAGATGGCTCTGAGGTGGCGTCGTTGAGAGACCAGTGAAAATCAATGTCAATGTGAGCGCGTTGGCAGCTTTCTTCTAGATGTCGCTGCTGACTACGGGCTTTGCGTAGGGTAATGATCAGTTCATTCAACTGTTCTCGCAACTGGGGCTGATTGCCAACCGCGTGGGAGGTTTGGCGCTCTAGCAATTGCAGCAGTAGTTCATAGTGAATATGAGAGGGTAGGGGGATGCGATCCATAGGGGTAAGCTAATTCAGCCGTAACGATAGTGGAACCAGACTAGGCAGATAGCCCCATGGGGTTAACATGCCCGGTTTTCGGGGTAGAACAGCTAGGACATGGACTGCTGCTGACGCAGACTTAGAAGATCTATCATCGATGGCATCAATGGCGGCCGGGCGATCGCTGCCATCGATGAGCACGGCTAGGGAAGGGTTAGGACAACAGGGAGGCGATCGCTGCCCCAGGATCGTCTTGCCGCATCAAGGATTCTCCCACCAAGATGGCATTCACCCCTGCCTGGGTCACCGTTTGCACATCAGCGACGGTGTGAATACCCGACTCACTCACCACGATAATATCGCGCTCTTGCAGGGTCTGCCGCCGCTCCGCCATGATTTGACAGGTGGTTTGCAGGTCAACATGAAAGGTTTCGAGGTCGCGATTGTTGATGCCCACCAACTGCACGCCATCGAGCGCCAAAACGCGATCCAGTTCTTCTAGGGTATGCACTTCCACGAGGGCCGTCATGCCAACCGTGCGCACAATCTTCAGGAAGTATTGCAGATCCGCGTCCGACAAAATGGCCGCGATGAGCAGGATCAGATCGGCTCCACAGGTGCGGGCTTTATAGATTTGGTAGGGGTAGATGATGAAGTCTTTGCAGAGCAGGGGAATGTCCACAGCGGCGCGAATGGCTTTGAGGTAGTCAAAGCTGCCTTGGAAAAATTCCTCATCGGTTAACACCGAGATACAGGTTGCGCCGTGCTCAGCGTAGGTCTGGGCGATCGCCACTGGATCGAAATCAGGGCGGATGACGCCTTTGCTGGGCGATGCCTTCTTCACTTCGGCAATCAGGGCCGGAGTAGTGCGACCTTGGCGCAGGGCAGCGAGGGCGTCGAGGGGCGGTGCTGCATCCGGGAGCTGCTTGCGTAGATCGAGTAAGGGAAGGCGATCGCGCAACGCATCCACCTCATTTTCCTTATGCCACACAATTTTTTCGAGGAGATGAAGCGGTTCGGCACCAGGCGCAGCGACCTGATACTGAAGATAGCTAACTTGGATGGCAGGGCTAGGCGGACGGCGACGAATCTGCATGAAGGGTAAAACGGCTGAAAACTCGACAGTGGGTGGACAGGGAGGATGCACAGAGGCACCCCCAATCCTGCTTCCATTATGGGTCGATTTGGTGCGGATTTTCGAGCCCCGCTCCGTTTTCCCTAGATCCAACGCAGTCAATAGGGGCCCGTCCCGATCTAAAATCGCGGGGACTGTCCCTTCCTTCCGTTCTTAGAAAGTCCAGTCAAAATTCATCTGATCGGTGGAGGGCGATGAAGCGATCGCGCCCTAGCCTGGCCATGACAACATGAATCAAATCGTCAGCGAACGCTTCATAATGGATATCCACCGTGATCCATCTTGATAGTTGACGTCCTAGTTCTGCCCATCTGGTGTGAGGTACGTGATGAAACGATCTAGAACTCGATGGCGGCGATCGCTGCTGGTAAAAGCCAAGCATCTTTGGCTGAAATGGCTAGCATGTATGCTGCTGTTGTTCGTGCTGATCAGCGGCCTCCATATCGTCTCCGTCTCTGCCCAGCTTCCGAGTCCTGCGGACTTTACCGATCCGCTACCGATATTTAAGTCCACGTTGGCCCAAGATGAGATCGAAAGTGGTTGGGTGCGGCTGGATGGCCGGCCGCTCTTTCGGGTAGCAGCTCCAACCTCAGAGCTTAGCCAGCGGGTTCAAGACATTCAACGCAACCTAGCTGCCGTCAGTCGGGCCTATCGCGAAAGCGAAACGTCAGAGCTGAACCTAGAGTTGCGGGGATCTGCCGATCTTCCCACCATTTATATCAACGATCGCTACGTGATGACCGTCACTCATCTGGATGCCCAGCTTGAGATGACCACCCCCACGGCCCATGCTGAACGTCTGAGGGATACCATTCCCCGGGCCTTGCGAGAATCGGCCCGGGAGCGACAGTCGTCAGCCTTGGCCGATCAATCCAAATGGGCGATCGCCATCCTCTTGGGCATGTGTGTTTGCAGTTTTGGCATCTCCGTAGCCCAGCATCAGTGGCGATCGCGACGGCGGGCCGCGGCAGCCAATCAGTCTCCCTCCACATCACACATTAGCCAACGCCGCCGGGAGAACCTTAGTGCTATCCAGGTTTTAGCCTTCCAGTTGAGCCAAGCATTGGTGTGGTCAGGAGGAACTCTATTGATCCTGCGGTTATTTCCCCAAACCCGCTGGCTGCAGGTATGGGTTTTGACCCATCTACCCACCTATCTATCCATGCCGCTGATTGCCCTCGGCATCTACATCAGCGTTCGCCTCAGTTTTGTCACCATTGACTGGTTTATCGACACCCTTGTCGATGGTGGATTGCTCACCCCCAACCGCAACCAGCGCTTGCAGCAGCGGGTCTCAACCATTTCTCGGGTGATCAAAGGCGTCACGGTGCTCCTCTTGGTGCTGATCGGCATCTTTATTGTGCTGATTAACTTCGGGGTGGATATTGCCCCCCTAATTGCCGGTGCTGGTTTAATTGGTGTGGCCATTTCCCTAGCCTCCCAAAACCTGATTCGAGATGCGATTAATGGTTTCCTAATCTTGGTGGAAGATCAGTATGCGGTAGGCGACGTGATCGCCGTGGGCACTGTCTTTGGCATGGTGGAAAACATCACCCTGCGCATCACCCAGCTCCGCGATCCGGAAGAGCGCTTGATTACTATTCCCAACAGTGAGGTCAAGGTCGTCTCCAACCTATCCAGCCGCCATTCCCAGGCCGATATCCGCATCCCCGTGGCCTATAGCGCCAATATTGACCAGGCGTTAGATCTTGTGCGGCAGGTGGGAGAAGAGTTGGCCCTAGACGAAGAATGGATGGGCAGGATTTTAGCCAAACCGCTGACCCTAGGGCTGGATGAATTTGGCGATCGCGGCATGGTGATCCGCGTCTGGATTCGTACCCAGCCGTTAGAGCAATGGAATGCGGCCCGGGAATATCGTCGGCGCATTAAAGTAGCCTTCGACCGCGCTAAAATTCCGCTGATGCTATCCCAGCAAGAGCTGTGGCTCCATGATACCGAAGTAGAGATGGCTCCTCCGCCCATGGCCTATCCACCAGCCGACGCGACCCATACGCCCTCAGCCGAATCAACGATCTAAGTTCGGGGTATCGTGGAACAGTAACGTCATCCAACTCACGTTTATCCTCGAACATTCCTAGGTTCATGAACTCCACGATCGCCTACCTTACGACTCAACTTGAAGCTGCCCTCGTTGCCGCCTTTGGCCCCGACCTAGCCGGCACCGATCCGGTCTTGGTACCCACCACCAATCCTAAATTTGGCGACTACCAGGCCAACGTAGCTTTGTCCTTGGCCAAGCGTCTCCAGGATAAACCTCGGGCGATCGCCGAAGCTTTAGTCGCCAAGCTAGAGGTTAGCGACTGTTGCGAACCACCGGCGATCGCTGGCCCAGGGTTCATTAACCTAAAATTGCGCACCGATTATCTACAAGACCAACTGCGGCAGATGCACCAAAGCGATCGCCTTGGCGTAGCCCCCACCTCAGCGCCCCAGCGGGTGATTGTAGACTTTTCCAGCCCCAACATTGCCAAAGAGATGCATGTGGGCCACCTGCGCACCACGATCATTGGCGACTCCCTAGCGCGGCTGCTAGAATTTCGCGGTCATGACGTGCTGCGGCTCAATCATGTTGGCGACTGGGGGACTCAATTTGGCATGTTGATCACCCACCTGCGAGACGTTTGCCCCGAGGCGATCACCGATGCCAGCACGGTCGATATTGGTGACTTGGTAGCCTTCTATCGCCAGGCCAAGCAGCGTTTTGATGCCGAAGATGATTTCAAGGAGCGATCGCGCCAAGCTGTAGTGGAACTGCAGGCTGGTGATGAATCTGCCCGGAAAGCTTGGCAAGTGCTCTGCGACCAGTCGCGCCGCGAGTTCCAGCAGCTCTACGATCGCATGGACATTCGCATCACCGAGCGGGGCGAGTCGTTTTACAATCCCCTGCTGGCCGACGTGGTGGCCGATCTAAAAGCATCGGGGCTCCTCGTGGAAGACCAGGGTGCCCAATGCGTGTTCCTCGAAGGATTTACCAACAAAGAGGGTAATCCCCTGCCGCTGATTATTCAAAAGTCCGACGGCGCCTACAACTACGCCACCACCGACCTAGCCGCCATTCGCTACCGCACCCAGCAGGATCGGGCAGAGCGGGTGATCTATGTCGTCGATGCGGGCCAGGCCAACCACTTCACCCAGGTCTTTCAGGTGGCCCGCCGGGCCGGTTGGGTGCCGGAAGGCGTCGAACTGATTCACGTGCCCTTTGGCGTGGTCAAGGGTGATGACGGCAAGAAATTTAAGACGCGATCGGGGGATACGGTACGGCTGAAAGATTTGCTGGATGAAGCAGTGCGCCGGGCCCAGTCCGATGTGGAAAACCGCCTACAGCAAGAAGAGCGGCAAGAGTCACCAGAGTTCATCCGCCATGCTGCGGAAACCATCGGCATGGCCGCGGTGAAGTATGCCGACCTCAGCCAAAACCGCACCAGTGACTACATTTTCAACTACGATCGCATGTTGGCTCTGCAGGGCAACACAGCTCCCTACATGCTCTATGCCTACGTGCGGGTGCAGGGGATTAGCCGCAAGGGCGATATTGACTGGAGCCAGCTTCAGCAAACCGTGCCGGTGGATCTAGACGACGAGACCGAATTTGCCCTAGCGCGCCATCTGCTGCAACTGGATGAGGTGATTCTGGCGGTGGAGGCAGACCTATTGCCCAACCGCCTCTGTCAATACTTATTTGAACTGAGCCAAAAGTTTAACCAGTTCTACGATCGCTGCCCGATTTTACAAGCAGACGAGCCGAAACGTACGTCTCGACTCGTCTTAGCAGATCTGACTGCCCGTACTATTCAGCTAGGACTATCGCTGCTAGGCATTTCTGTCCTAGAGCGCATGTAGCCCTATCGACCAGCCAGCACAGGTGTCAGCACCCGTTGGCGGTATTCCTGTTCGGTCATCAGCTCTTGGGGCTGTTGCAGGCGATCGAGAAATACCATGCCTTCCAGATGATCAAATTCATGCTGGAAAATCCGGGCAATGAAATCGGTGAACACCTGCCGCTGCAGTTTGCCAGCCGGGGTGGTATATTCCACCTCAACGGCCTGGTAGCGGGGCACTCGACCACGAATATTGGGAATGCTCAGACAGCCTTCCCAATCGGTCACATAAGCCTCCGAGTGATCAATCATCCGAGGGTTGATCAACACGGTTGGTTCCATCATCGGCGCATCGGGATAGCGCTCGTTGGGATGGGAGGCCATCACCACAATCCGATGGGGACTACCCACCTGGGGAGCCGAGATGCCCACTCCCTGAGATTGGATCAACGTCAGAATCAGATCATCAATCAGCGGCTGCACCCAATCATCCTGCACATTGGAGATAGGGCGGGCAGTTTGCCGCAGGACGGGATCACCCAATTGCGAAATCGGTCGTTTGTCGGCCATATTGAAATCCCTGAGTTTGTCTATGGCACCACAGCGATCGCCTTCTATCAATACCTAAAGCAATGGGAATAGAGATATGGTTTTCATATGAAGGGCAAACCATCAGAGCGATCGCACCGGAGTTGGGGCTAAAGAACCGGCAATTGCGACCTAGGATGGGCTGCTAGTAGGGGGGTGTTATGAATGGAAGGTTGAAGGCAAAAGCGTGGCGTGGATGAGCCTATTCAGCTCATATTCACTGTAGCGAATTTCTCGAAAGCTGGCTTTAATTTGCAATTAAACTTGAATGAGAAATCGTAATAAGACTAGTTTGCAATGATCCTGACTAGGTTTTCCTTTGAATAGCTGCATTCCAGGCTGAATTTCATGTTCCATCGGAAGCAATCGCCCTAGGACAGTTTCTCAATTGGTTGTGGCACTGCATAGTTGGTTCCCTAGTCATCCGACATAGAGGTAATGGTCCACTATCAGGATGCCCGGAGGCCGTGATCATGACTTGGAACACTATTGACCCCTTCGATTTTTCAGACATACCTGCGATCGCCACGGTGGAATGGGTAGAACCTCGCTTGCGCGTCACCTATTCAGCATCAACCTGGCCCGCCAGCCTGGTGATGCCCATCAACAGTCCCTTAGAGTTAGGGCAGCAAGTGCGTGTGATTGGCCGACAAGGCCTGACCTTACTTGTCACGCTCTAACCCTTGCCCCCCTCAGCACCTGATCTCTCTCCATCTCGCGAAGGCAGGGCCATGCAGGATAATGACTCCTGTAGCGCGATCGCTCTCCATGGCCCAGTTCAACCACCTCGACGCCCACCAAACGCCCTTGCTCGACGCCCTGCGGGCCGCCGCCACGCGTCCCCATGCGCCCTTCTACACCCCCGGCCATAAACAAGGGCAGGGAATCTCTCCGCGTCTAGCAGCCCTCTTCGGAACCGAGGTCTTTCGCGCCGACCTGCCAGAATTGCCCGATCTTGATAACTTGTTTGCCCCCGAAGGCGTGATTCGTGCCGCCCAGGATTTGGCTGCGATCGCGTTTGGTACCGGGGAAACCTGGTTCTTAGCCAACGGTTCCACCTGTGGCATTCAGGCAGCGGTGTTGGCCACCTGTTCGCCGGGTGATTCCCTAATCCTGCCGCGCAATGCCCATCGCTGTGCGATCGCCGCCTTGATTCTCTCGGGAGCCATGCCGGTCTTTGTGTCGCCGGAACTGGATAGCCAAGGACAGATTCCCCTAGGTGTCTCCCCAACGGCGATCGCCCAGGCGCTAGAGCAGCATCCTGCCGCCGCTGTGCTGCTGGTGTCGCCCACCTACCACGGCGTCAGTAGTGACCTACAGGCGATCGCCGCCCTTGTCCATGACCGCCACCTTCCCCTGATCGTTGATGAAGCCCACGGGGCCCACTTCGCCTTCCATCCCCAGTTTCCTCAGACCGCGATCGCCGCCGGGGCAGACCTAGCCGTGCAGTCTATCCACAAGACCCTAGGCGCTATGACCCAAGCCGCCATGGTACATAGCCACCTCCACAGCCGCATGGATCGCGATCGCTTGGTTGATAGCTTGGCCCTCGTGCAGTCCAGCAGTCCCAGCTACCTACTCTTGGCGTCCTTAGATGCAGCGCGGCATCAGATGGCGATCGATGGCGAAAGGTTGATGGCGCAAACCTTAGATCTGGCCGATTGGGCTAGGCTAGAGCTATCCAAGATTCCCGGTGTCCGCGTTTGGACGCCTCCCACTGGTACCCCCTGGGATCGCACCCGCCTGACCGTCGATGTGAGCGGTTTGGGATGGACAGGGTTTGCAGCCGACGAGCACCTGCACCAAACCTTAGGGGTGACGGCAGAACTGCCCAGCCTGCACCATCTCACGTTGATCATCAGCCTAGGCAATACCCGCGAGGATCTGCGGCATCTCGTACAAGGCATTCAAACCCTGGCGCAGGACAAGCGATCGCCCCTGTCTCTGCCCAGCCTTCCCCTGCCGCCGCTGCAGGTGCCGATCCTCTCCCCGCGCCAGGCCTTTTTCAGTCGCCGCCGTACCGTACCGGCCTCAGACGCCATCGGTCAGGTCTGCGCTGAACTCATCTGTCCCTATCCCCCCGGCATTCCCGTCCTCATGCCCGGCGAACCGATTACCATCGAAGCGATCGCCTACCTCACCCAGATCTGTACGATGGGAGGCACGATCACCGGCTGTGCCGATCCCACCTTACAAACCTTGACTATTGTGGAAGAGGCGATCGCCCTTCCCTAAGCTCCCCCAGCACTGCCCACAACCTCATCATCCTGATTCTATGGTTTCTGAACTTTGGCCCTACCAAACCCCCGGCATCCCCGATCGCCTGTTTGAACGGTTGCCCGGCATTCCCATGAGTAAGCGCGAGGTGCGTGTCTTGCTCATTTCCCATATGTACCTGCGCCCTGATGCCGTACTGTGGGACATTGGCGCTGGCACTGGCACCATTCCCGTTGAAGTGGGTCTGCTCTGTCCTAAGGGGAAAATTATGGCCATTGAGCGCGATGAAGAGGTGGCTGGCCTAATTCGCCGCAACTGCGATCGCTTTGGCGTCACCAATGTGCAGGTGGTTGAAGGGAATGCGCCCGACTGTCTGACGGATCTCAAGCCCTTGCCCGATTGTGTTTTCATTGAAGGTGGACGGTCTGTGAAAGCGATCGCCCAAACTGCCTGGGCCTGCCTCAAAGCGCCAGGCCGCATCGTCGCCACCGCCACCGATCTCACCAGCCTCTATGCCCTATCAGAAACCTTGGCAGAACTGCAGGCGCGCAACGTGGAAGTCATCCAATCTGCCGTCAACCGCCTAGAGTCGCGGGGCAACAACCAGGTCTTTGCCGCCGTGGATCCCATTTTTATTCTGAGTGGCGAAAAACTCACGTGACCATCGTTCAGCCCTGTCCTCCTTGTACCTGAGTTCGATGACGTTCTGAGTAGAAAACTCTATACAGGCAGGATGCATGAGCGACAGCGTAACGCATCAAAGCCTTATGAGATAGTGCGTTACGGCTCTAACGGTACCCTACTCCTAGGCTCAGGTTCTATCAAAATGAAAATAGGGATAGAGGAGGAGCTTCAATAAAACTGAACGGCGGCAGGCCAAGAAAATCGGACACCAGCCAGGCAGCATTCTGGGCTTTCTCTAAGTTAAAGAACGTATCAGACGACAGGGCAAGCCGCTCCCGCGATGAGCGCAGCTCTAGGTACACCCAATACACCCGTCCCTCTCGCCACGAACGCTTGCGATACCGCCGCTCTTGCAGGGTGATATGGGACACGGTAGGCAAAGGCACGACCGTCGTGGTGGTACCCCGCAGACCACTGCGTTGATAGGTGAGGCGGCCCTTTTGCTTATCAAACGCGCAGGTCACCTGATCTCCCCGCCAGAGCAACAAGATCAGGGCAAAACTTAGCAGGAATAGTGCATATATGGCTCGGGCCGCAGCAGTGCCCGACACACCCGCCACAAAAATGTAAACGATCGCCCCTGCTGCCATCAGCCAGCGATGCACAGGATTATATCGAATGACTAGTCGCTGAGGAGTTTGCTCAAGAATTTGCATGGTGATTAGGTCGGAACCAGTTCTCCCGGACGCAACCGCGACCATTTGCCTTGATCAGCGGTAAAACTTTCGCACCCAACCACATCCCACTCCATCTCAATTTCTTGATCATGGTGGCGGATATTGACATTAATCGTTGGTTCAACCGCTTCGAAATCTGGAGATTCTGTGAGATGGGGTTGCTGATGCTGGTGCTCGACCTCATGATAGGTAATACAGCGATCGACATAGCGGCAGTTGACGCAAATACACATCTCAAAGCCTCCCCCTGGGTAAAAATGACCAACCAATGACCGTTTTTTGTTAATCTAACTCATGTTTTGCCGAATCTGGGCTGTCGTTGGGTAGATGTTGCAAAATGCAACGATTCCCCGATCGCCCCATTCAGCTTCCCCGGTGTAGGCATTGGCTCGGCAGATTCATGTCCCCATGACTATCCCCATAACTGTCCCACTTACTGTCGTACCCTCCCCTCTGGGAGGCTGTGTTCTATCCCTTGATTTCTTTACAACAGGTGTCTAAATCCGCATCGGTCTTATCCCCAGAGACGTGGCCATTCAGCGTCAATTGGCTACCATCCGATGCCTATTTGGTGGGTGGCAATGTTCGCGATGCCTTACTAGAACGGCACGCCGACTATCTGGATCTAGACTTTGTGCTGCCCCATCATGCGGTGGAAACCGCGAAAGCGATCGCTAAACATTACCGAGCTGGCTTTGTGGTGCTTGATGCAGAACGCCAAATTGCTCGCGTTGTCTTCCACCAAGCCACGGCAGACTTTGCCCAGCAGGTCGGTGAAACCATTGACGCCGATCTCAAGCAGCGCGACTTTACGGTGAATGCGATCGCTTACCATCCAGCCAGTCAGACGCTCTTTGATCCGCTCCATGGCTACGCTGACCTGCAGCAACGACAAATCCGCATGATTGCCCCCTGCAACCTCCAGGATGATCCCCTGCGACTGCTGCGGGCCTACCGCCAGGCGGCCCAGCTCGGCTTCTGGCTCGATGCTGATACCCGGCAGACGATTCAGGGGCTAACACCGCTCTTGCAGCACATTGCCGCCGAGCGGGTGCAGTCGGAGCTAAATTATTTGCTCAGCGCCCCCAGCGGTACGGCATTTTTGACCATGGCCTGGCAGGATGGGCTCTTTCGCCATTGGCTGAGCCACGCCACAGCCGCATCCATGGACTGCATTGCCCAGATTGACCGGGCTGCTATCGCCCTTGACGAACACTATCCTGCCCTTGCCGCCGAACTCACCACCTGGATGCGCGATCAGCAACATGCCTCTGGAGTGGGGCGCAGTTGGCTACGCATCGCTAAGCTAGCCTGCCTCGTCTCGTCGGTGCCGGCCCAGGCAGAGGCAGAACTGTGGCAGTTGAAATATAGCCGCGCCGAGGTGCAGTCGGTGGTCACCGCCCTCAACCACAGCCATGTTTTTGCTGACTTTGCTGAGCGTGGTCTATCAGCCCGTGAGCAATACTACGCCTTCCGCCATATAGGAGCGGCGCTGCCGGCGCTGGTGGTGCTGGCTCTAGGCCAAGGCGTTGCCCTAGGCGCGATCGCCCCCCTGATTGAGCGGTTCCTAGATCCTCAGGATGCGATCGCCCATCCTGTTCCCTTAGTCAGCGGTCGAGATTTAATCCAGCATCTGCAAATCCGCCCCAGCCCCCGCATTGGTCAACTGCTGGAAGCCATTCAACTGGCCCATGCCGAAGGCCAACTTCACACGGCCTCGGAGGCCATGGCCTGGGCGCGATCGCTGGTGGAAAACAACCTGGCCTAGCGTCATTCCACAGCAAAAACGGGTGAGTCTTGTTGGTAGACCCACCCGTCTTATTATGTTTCAGCGAGCCAAGCGAGGCTCGCCGAGGCTCATCTAGACCAGTCGTAGGTCAGGATATTCCGCCAGCAGCTCATCCGCCGATAGGGTATCACCCTCGGCTTGGGGGGTCCATAGCACCTCCAGAGCCGCAAGTTTATCCCCAGCGATCGCGCCCATCTGGCTTAGCGCCCGGCGCAGATCTTGAGAGCTTTGAATGGTCGGCAGATCCAGCTTGCCTTGGTTGGCCGTAATCAGCGTGACCACAATGTATTCGCCAGGTTGATCCGGTAGCTTAGCGGGATCAATTTCACCTTTGGAACCTAGGGCCAAGCGATCGCTGGCTTGACGCAGTTGGTTATTCACATTAGACAGCGTTTCTTCGCTGAACTTACTGCGCTCCGTCAACGCCAGCCGGTTAAACTGCAGTTCCGCAGAATCCATCTTGGCCTGTTGGCTGCTGCTGCTGCCGTAGACCCAATATTCCGGGTGCCGCAGCAGCGATAGGCTGGTTTCTTGCAGCACTTGGGCTAGCCCAGCAGTGGAACCTGTATCAGCGGATTCCGCAATGCGGTTTAGGTCATCCTGTAGGGTGCGGGCATCAGCCAACAGCGCCACCTGCAGTTTGTTCACCGACATGGTGGGGTTGTAGGTTTCCTCCATCGTCCCATTCTCCTGCGATCGCCGCACCGCCGACATCAGGAAGTTGCCCACGGCAATCACCATAAAAATGGTGAACAGACCGCCAAAGCCACCGCCAAAGCCGAAGAAGGGGATCAAGAAGGGAAAGCCGAACCCACCGCCACCATAATAGCCGCCCCCTGGAGCCGGCCGTGCTGGAGAAGTGTAGGTGCGACTGGGCGCTGACCGGAAGCTACCGCCTCCCATGCGTCCACCACGGGCCGCTAAGGCGCTATCGGCTTGGCCAAAGACCAAGGCAACCATGAGGGCAAGGGCTAACAGGGGCTTAACTAGGGACTTGAAGCGTTTAATTCGTGTGTTGTGCATAGTGTTTGTGTTATTCCAGCAAACCAAGACCAGGGATGGCGATCGCTTCATCTAGAGCGATCGTTGATGCTCAAGGTTGGGTTGATGGCGTTGAGCATCCTACGCTCCCTACTTATTACTGTACTGTCTTGTTCTTCAGAACCGAGGCGAGCTTAAGGAGGAATTTATGGGGAATATCCGAACTAATACCGCAAGATAGAAGAATGAAGACAGAAAAACGAAAAGGAAGTCCAAGACACACAAGGGTTCCTGCCTTAGCACCTAGGCGGGTTACGTCCGCGTAGGAGTACTAGTCACCTAGCCGCCGCCCACAATTGTGACCACTTCGAGGCGATCGCCCTCTTGGATCAGCGTCTGCTCCCAAAACTGACGATGGAGAATTTCGCCGTTATATTCCACCGCCACTAGGCGAGGATTCATGCCAATTAGGGTTAAAAACTGGGGTAGCGACGTTTGGGGTGGACAGGTTTGGGTCTCCCCATTCACCGTCAAGGTTACAGAAGCAGAAGTCATAAAGTAGCGTAGGAACGTCTAAGGGATGCAGTCGGTCGCAGCGAGGCATCGAGAGGGCATCTCTAGGGCGATACAGCCGGGGTCTGACTCGCCCGCATCATCTGCACTCGATGCAGTTGGGATAGGACATACTGGGTGATCAGCGTCGGTTGCTCCGCCTGCATAATGGCGCGAACAATGGCCACCCGCTCAGCCTGAGCCCCCAACACATGGGTAAGATTGTCGGCATCAATACCGCCGATGGCATACCAGGGAATCGGGCAATGCTCGGCAGCATAGCGCACATAGCCCAGACCCGCCGCCGCCTTGCCGGCCTTGGTAGGCGTTTCATACACCGGGCCAACGCCCACATAGTCGGCACCGTCCTGGATGGCCTGGTGCAGCTCGTCAGGATTTGTGGTAGACCGACCAATAATTCGGTTTGTCCCCAGAATCTGTCGCGCCAGGGCAATGGGAATATCCTGTTGACCTAGGTGTACGCCGTCGGCATTCACCGCTAGGGCTAAATCTACCCGGTCGTTCATGATAAACAGAGCGTTATAGCGATGGCACAGCTCACATAGGTCTTTACCTCGCTGTAGGCGAGTCGTATCGTCGGCCGTTTTATCCCGATATTGCACCAGAGACAAACCGCCCTGCAGGGCCGCTTCCACCGCTGATAGCAGATTCTCTTGGGGAGAGGTGACCAAATAGAGAGGCGATCGCCCTAGGCGCTGATGGCGCTGCTGGCCGGTGAGTTGGCTATCCAGCGTATACACCCGGTAGCGCATTTTCTTGCAGGCTGCCCCCATCTCGCTGGAGTAGAGCTTGCCATATTCTTCCAGCACCCGCAGGGCTTCCTGGATGCGGCTGAAGTTAGCCTGGAGCAGATGGGTAATACTCTGGCGCTGCTCTTCTTGGGCATGGGTCAGATCAGTGCCCACATCTGCCAAGGTGTCGCGGGCGGCCCGAATATCTGGGGTGTGCCAGCGGGCTAGCTCCTGCCGCAGTTGCTTGCACTCGTCCGTCAGCGTCCCTTCATTCAGGCCAAACCGGCACCATTCTTCGATGGTACGTAGGCCTTCCCTTGCTCGGTCTAGGTTGGCATCAAGAATCCGATGCACCGCCGATCGACTGACGTCTGGCTGATTGCCAACAGAATGGTCATCCATTGCGCCCATGGTGATTCCCGTAACAGTGCTTCCCTTGTAGCTGTGATTCCCGTAACAATGTCATTAAACCTCGTAGATATGCCCATCTACAAAGAGGCGGGTAATGCCCTTGGCATTGAGATAGCGGCTGACCTTGTGCAACACCTTGCCATCGGGCACCTTGACAATGCGCTGGGTGCGACGAGAAAAGCGGCGGGCAATACGATGATTGTCAAACACCGGCAGCGTCCGCTCCCGAGTTTCGGCTTCGTCAATTTGCCCAAGGTCGGCAAAGTCTTTCAGGGGACGGGTAATTAAATTCGCCGAGCGATCGACGACCACATAGTAACTCCGGGTGAGCGATGCTTCAATCAGCGGACGGACTTCTAGCGGCGAGAAGCGATCGCCCCCCGTAGATAGCCCTTGAAACGCATTGCCATCGTCGTCATCGTCATCGTCATCCTCGTCGTCGTCGCTGTAGTCAGCATTGTCGAGGTCATCAAGGTCGTCATCGTCCTCGTCGTCGTCATCCTCCAGATCGGCTGACAGCTTGCGATCGCTCTTCTCATCCTCCTCATCCAGCCGATCTACCGACGGAGTAGGCGCAGATGAACGAATTTTTGGCAAAATTAAGCGATCTTTAACCGGCTTGTCGAGCGTCTCCTTTTCGTCCTGAGGCTCTTCAGGCTCAGATGCTACAGCCGGCTCTGGACGCGGCCGTACCCGTCGAGGTCGAGGAATCTCAGGCTTGGCAACCGGTTCCGGCGTTGGATCAGGAATCGGTTCGGGGGGCGACTCAATCGCATCAGAGGTTGGCTCAACCTCTGGCGTAAAATCCATGGGAGGTGATAGCTCAAATTGGATCACCGATCGTGGCCCACTGCGCTTTTGCTGCACTAGGTCTTCATATTCAGCGCTGGGCAGACCTTGCTTAACAATGCGGCTAATGGTGCTGCTGCTGACGCCAAATCGGTTGGCCAGCGTTGAGGTTGATTCATCTGGATGGCGATACAGCTCAATAATGGTCTGCTTGTCCGCATCCGATAGTTTTTTAGGAGCCATGTTGTTGCCGTCCTCCCGCAGTTCCCAAGCAATTCGCCCTTTGCGCAGCTCCCTACCAATACAGATCCGAGCATGGATCGTTTAGTACAGCCGAGGCTTTCCTAGAATAACGCGTCTTTGCTCAATCCGTACGGGATTCTTGAAAGAAACTCACCCTTGGGTGGGGGATACAGGTGCTTTACATGCGGCGACGGGTCGTGCGGCGAGAACGGGTGGATAAGTCGTACTCCAAAGCAGCGCCAATGCTGACCAAGACCGCGCTAAAAATCCAAAAGACTTCTAGCAGTGCGCCGGTTTGGTAGTTGGGGATATAGCTAATGGCAAAGTTAAACCAAATATCAGCGATATAAAAGGAGAAGGCTGCCGCCGCGATGAACCGCCAAGAGGTGGAAAACCGCCCGCCCCAAAAGGCTAGAAGCAGCATCGTCGCCATAATCAGCAGTAAAATATCGCCCACGATATAAAGCAGGGCAATCCACTCAGCATAGGGAGCTAGGAAGGATTCTGCAGCGATCGCCCAGCCTGGAGCATCCCCATCACTGGCTGGCGCACCTTCCTCCACGGCGGGTGCATCGGCTGGAGGCGCAGCATCTGGCACGGCGGGCGCTGGCTCCGCAGGCGGGGCCGTGGCATAGACGGGAGCCACCCAACTCACCTGGGCAGATGTGGGAAGACTGGGGCGATCGCCCACCAGTTCCTCGGGTACCGCAACAGAGGTGTAGTAAGCAATGACGATACCTGCTACCCCAATCGCTGCCACCGTTCCCCACTGGGCAATCGAAAGATTCAGGCGACGGGTCATCACCGCCAAAAACATCCCGATCCCTAAGAAGAAATAGTTCAACAGGAAGAAAATATCACCGGGCGATACATCCGCATCTTTGCCCAGCACGATCTCCCAGTAGAACAAAATTAAATTCCCAATAAAAAACGACAGCATGCCCAGCCCTAGCATGAGCCACACGGTACGTCCGCTGACAATCTGAGAGCTACGCCAGTTGCGAAAACACAGTAGCGTAGCTCCCAAGAAGGCTACATTTTCTAAGATATAGGTGACAATGCCATACCACGTGGGAAATCCTTCGGTGGGAATGAAGTCGCTGAATAGCAGAAAAAATAGCAATGATATAAAGGCCCACCCAATCGCCGCTAGTACGACGACCTGGGCAGAAAGTATGGACTTCGAGCCAGGGGTTTTTCTAGTCAACAGACTGCTCCTCAATCAGTGCGGGTATCGGGGTTATGATCTACCATCCTCTGGGATCGGTGAGGTAAAAGGACAAACCGTAGCATGTTATGTCCCAATGTCGAATCATATCGTCTCATCATCAGGCTGTTCTTGCAGATCATGAACCGACATCACAGAAAAAGGTAGTGGAAACAACGTCCTCTTGGGCAGCCGTGGGTCAACCATGCGGTGACGATCGCTCGGCGAGGCAGACACATGTCTGGCTAGGTTCTTGCCCATGAAGGAGTTGCCTGAATCATAGTTGCCTGAATCATAAACGACTCAGGGGCCATCGACCCGGTTTTTTTGCAGCTATTGCCACACTCGTCCTGTAGGCGATTGCTTGAGCCAGTCTAAAAATCGACGGCGATCGTCGTCGGGCATGTCTTGCAACGCGTCTAACACACGGGCCGTGAAGGTTGCATTACCAAAGTGGTCTTTGGCGATGCGATAGAGCTCTTGCAACAGGGTATTGAGGTGATGTTCTTGCCATGGGGGAATTTGCAGAGACGCTAGGGGATCAACCGTCAAAAGTTGATTGATCTCCGCTGGGGTCTCCGACTGGGGAAAGCGCCACTGCTGAAAGACGGCGGAGATTTCCTTCTGGAACAAGGCAATTTGGCGATCGCCCAGCAAATCTTCAATATCGATATAAACCGCTTGCAGCAAGAGCAAACAGGCTTGGGTCATTGCCGGAGCAATGTCTGTATCAGCATCCCCGCCACCGGCATCGCTCCCCAGGCTTTCTAGACGGACTTTTCCCCATACGCTGTAGCGATCGGGCTCCTCTAGCAAAACACAGGCTTTACCGCGATTATCCGTCAGATCTCGCCAAAAAGCTTTGGCTTCTTCCTCCTGAGCCGCACTAAAGACGCTAATGAGCCGAAACGTCTGTCCTTGATAGCTAAGGATGGGAATTTTTTGATCCCGCTTGGGGTGCTGAATGGCAGAAATTTCAACATCCTGTCTCTTTAAGATAAACATGACGTGCTCAGTTAGCTCCTGTCAGGGACGGGGATCGGCGGTGCAGATGTCTTAGATCGGCACGAATGGGTAGCATCAAAGAACGGTAACAACTCACGAGTAACGCTTGGCGATCGCCGATGAAGCGATTTTCCACGATCCGATGGTAGATAGAGGTGACAACAGACTGGCTTAGCGATCGCTAGAACGACTAGAAGCAATGCTCCTAGTGCATCGTGGATCACACGTGCATCTAGAATCTAGCCGAGTCATCAGTTTATAAATGATATTACGCTACTTCAGCATTGCTCGCTGCATTGGTTGAATCTCCATCCTTTTTCTGGCGATAGGGAGGCGATCGCCCCTAGTCAGGCTGAGTCATGGTTCGATGAGCCCTCGCAGTCTGGGGTTGATTTTGGTACTATACTGACGGAGGCGATCGCATGGTTGACAGTTCCTGTCATGCCTGCCCGCGCTCGTCCAGCTCACCCCTAGGTTTATGACCACCTCCGATCTATCGAACCGGGTTTATCAACCCTGGTCTATCGACCTTGATCAAGGGTTACGCTGGTTCTAGCTGCTTCAGGATCTGTTGTACCGTCAAACCCTGGGTCGAAGGTTTTCAGTACCATTATCCCGTGGCTCAGCCCCTAGGACATCTGTCTAGACAGGTTGAACTAAACAGGTTGAAGCTAGACAGGTTGAAGGGCGGAAAAAACTACCGATTGTCGTAAGATTTGCTCCAGTAGCTCAGTGGATAGAGCATCTGCCTTCTAAGCAGACGGCCGTAGGTTCGAATCCTACCTGGGGCGTAGGAACAGTACAAATCCATGGATGTCTGGTAGGATAGCGGCGATCGCTTCTCCTAACAAGTTCATGCTCAAATGTCTCATGATAGGACATAGGGTAAGACGCTGGGGCGAGAGATGCCTCATTCATCGCCCGATACAACAACCAGGCATTACCCCTGTTCTACGGCCCAGGAAGGATGATTCAGTTGCTTCATGATCACAACCAACGTTCATGCCAAGTCAGCTATGGGATCTGGCAGCAGAACCGGGCTGGACTCGTTCCTTGGGCTCAATGTATGGCATTAGATTTTAGGGTGAGTCGGCGGCATCATTATGATTGAGATTCTCGCTGCTCTATCGGTTTCTGCGGCGGCTGGCGTCAGAATTGGGCTCCCTCTCCTGATCATTGGTTTGCTCTACAGCGACAATTTATGGGCAGATGTTCCTATCCTGTCTCAGTTTCATCCCTCCTTAGTGCTGGGCGTGTTGGTAAGCTGGTCCCTCATTGAGCTGCTGCTGTCGAAGGAGCCTGTAGGTCAACGGGGCATCCAAATTGTGCAGCTTTTGTTTAGTCCGATCGTGGGCGCGATCGCTGGCATTGCCGTGGCCCGCTCGGCCCAATTACCTAGCCTCCTCACCGGCGTTTTGGGGATGGTCGGTGGTCTGTTGGCCTTAGTTCTACAGCTTGTGCAAGTCGGCTGGTTTTATCGCCTACGGCGGACGCCCATCTGGCTGATCTTTGCCCAAGATTTTCTCTGCATCACCCTTGTGCTCTTGGCCTTTGATGCACCTGAACAGGGCGGCATCATTGCCTTGCTGCTCCTATGGTTTGCTATCCGCAGCTCAAAAGAATGGCAGCGCTGGTATCAACGGCAGTCCTCACCGGGCGATCGCCACCATCCCCGCCGCTATAAGCAAGATCCAGATTAGGGCTAGAGCTAGGGAGGCATTCCCAGCGATCGCCCCGAATCGGTTCACATGGCACGATAAGATGATGGCACTTCATCCCACATTGGGGTGGTCTACGGGAGTGAGACCAGCAACGCTGATGTCCAACAGCGATGGGCTATGAACCGAGTACCCCACCCTTGTTGCTCCTTCCCACTAACCATGCCGCTGATATACATTCCTTCATTCATCATTCACTATGGTCATTGAGCAAGACCGCATCCTTGCTGCGATCGATGTTGGTACCAACTCGATTCATATGGCAGTGGTTCGCATTCAGCCCGACCTGCCGTCGTTTACGATCATCGACCGCGAAAAAGATATGGTGCGTCTGGGAGAGCGTGATCCCAAAACGGGCAACCTCACGCCAGAGGCCATGGATCGGGCGATGAAAACCTTCAAGCGCTGTATGGCGATCGCCAAAAGCCGTCATGCAGAAGACATTGTGGCCGTGGCCACCAGCGCCGTCCGTGAAGCACCCAATGGTCGAGAATTTCTCGATCGCGTCGAAGCTGAGCTGGGGTTGTCTATCGATCTCATCTCTGGCCCCGAAGAAGCCCGACGCATCTACCTAGGCGTGCTGTCGGCGATGGAGTTTAACCAACATCCCCACATCATCATTGACATTGGCGGTGGTTCGACAGAGCTGGTTCTAGGGGACGGCCACGAAGCGGCATTTTTGAGCAGTACTAAAGTCGGCGCTGTCCGGTTAACGTCAGAATTCGTGACGTCTGACCCGATTGAAGATGAAGACTTCTATCGCCTTAAAGCCTTCGTGCGCGGCATGTTGGAACGATCCACCGAGGAACTGCAGTCCCACGTTTCACCCAACAGCCATCCCATCATGGTCGGCACATCGGGCACCATTGAAGCCCTCGCCACCATGCACGCCTGCGAACATCTCGGCACAGCGCCCGATCCACTCCAGGGCTATGAGTTTAGCCTAGAAGACTTGCGGGATATCGTAGAGCGCCTGCGTAAGCTCAGCTACAGCGATCGCCTCAAAATTCCAGGCTTGTCCGATCGGCGGGCAGAAATCATCCTGCCGGGGGCGGTGATTCTCCAGGAAGCCATGACCCTGTTGAAGCAAGATCACATGACCCTCTGCGAGCGATCGCTGCGGGAGGGCGTGATTGTCGATTGGATGCTCACCCATGGCTTGATTGAAGATCGGCTGCGCTTTCAAAGTTCCGTACGACAGCGCAGTGTCTTTCGGTCGGCCCAAAAGTATCAGGTCAATCTGGCCTATGCTGAACGGGTGGCCGACTTTGCCGTCAATTTATTTGACCAAACCCAGGGACGCCTCCATGACTGGGGCGCAGGCGAACGGGAACTGCTCTGGGCTGCGGCAATTTTGCACAACAGCGGCCACTTCATTAGCCACGCGGCCCACCATAAGCATTCCTACTACCTGATTCGCCACGGAGAACTGCTGGGCTACACCGAGTTGGAAATTGAAGCGATCGCTAACCTAGCCCGCTACCACCGCAAGAGCGACCCCAAGAAAAAGCACGACAACTATCGCAACCTTGGCAGTAAGACCTACCGGCAGATTGTCGAGCAACTCAGCCCCCTGCTGCGCATCGCCGTTGCCCTAGATCGCCGCCAAATTGGCGCGATTAAGAAAGTGGAATGTCAATATCACCCGGAAATCAAAACCCTGCACCTCTTGCTCACCCCGACCCAATCTGGCGATGACTGTGCCCTAGAACTGTGGAGCTTGGGCAACAAAAAGAGCAGCTTTGAATCGGCCTATAGCCTCAAGCTAGTGCCGATTCTGCGCTACATCTAGCATCTCGTAGGCAAGCATTCCGTCGGCTTCGATTCCGCGCATCAACCGACGGGATGTTGACCACTTCACCGACTGGGGCAACCATCACCGAGGCATATCGTAGCCGAAGAGGTTGGGATCCACCGAGCCAAACTGCACATCTCCCAGGCCATAGTCGGCCCAACGGCGATCGACCAAGGCCGCCACCTCCGGATCCGACATGAGCGGTTCACCCCAAGCGTGATCGGTTTCCGGGGGCATTTTGGTGGTGGCATCGATCCCCATGCGGCCGCCCAGACCAATGCGCTCGCTGGCAAAATCGAGGGTATCAAAGGGCGTATCCGGCAAAATGAACACGTCTCGACTGGGATCCACCTTCGAGGTGATCGCCCATACCACTTGACGCGGATCGCGGATATTAATCTCCTTGTCTACCACAATCACAAACTTGGTGTAGGTGAACTGGGGTAGGGCGCTCCAAAAGGCTAGGGCGGCGCGGCGAGCTTGCCCCGGATAGGCCTTGTCGATGGAAATAATCGCAGCTTTGTAGCTGAGGGCTTCCATGGGCAGGAAAAAGTCTACAATTTCCGAGACTTGCTGCCGCAGGATCGGGGTATAGATACGGTTAAGCGCGATCGCCATCATTGCCTCTTCCTTGGGAGGACGGCCGCTAAAGGTGGTGAGATAGACCGGATTGCGGCGATGGGTCATGCATTGAAAGCGCACGAGGGGCGAGTCTTCTACGCCGCCGTAGTAGCCCATGTGGTCGCCAAAGGGGCCATCGGGCAGCATTTCGCCGGGGGTGATCGTGCCTTCTAGGACAAACTCTGAATCCGCAGGAACTTCCAAGTCCACGGTTTTACACTTCGCCAGATGCACACCCGAACCGCCATAGAGACCGGCAAACAGCCATTCGGATAAGTCCACCGGGATGGGCGTCGCCGCCGCCATGATGATCAACGGATCGACCCCCAGGGCGATCGCCACCTCCAGCTTCTTGCCCCGCTCCGCTGCCTTGCGCAGATGCCGAGCACCGCCCCGCACCGATAGCCAATGCACGGTCATCGTGGTTTTTGACTGAAGCTGCAGCCGGTAGACCCCCACATTGGGAATGCCGGTTTCGCAATCTTTGGTAATTACCAGCCCTAGGGTGATGATTTTGCCCGCATCCCCGGCATAGGGGCGAATCATGGGAATTTGGTTGAGATCGAGATCGTCACCCTGCACCACCACCTGATGACAAGCGGGCAAGAGATCCCGAGATGGCTTGGCTCGTACCACATCAAACAGCACCTTGCCAAAATCCACCGCCTGGGAAATTTTCTTCGGTGGCTTTGGCTGTTGCAGCATCCCTAGCTTTTTGCCTAGGGTTTCCAGTTCCTCGGGCGCTTCCATCTTCATGGCCCAGCAGATGCGTTCCACCGTCCCCATGGTGTTCACAGCCACTGGATGGGGAGAGCCCTTGACATTCTCAAACAGCAACGCTGGGCCGCCACACTGCAGCATCCGATTTGAGATTTCTGCAATTTCCAAGTCTGGATCCACCAGGGCCTTAATGCGGCGCAGTTGCCCCCGTTCTTCAATGAGATTGAGAAATCCCCGTAAGTCTCTCGCCATGATGCCGTTTGTGAACCTATGTAACACACTCTTTCATTATGCTATCGATTCCGCAACCGGCCGGACAATCTCCCCTAGGCGATCGCTTCCCTAGGCACCAGCATTCCACCAAAACCCGAATGATCACCGCCTCACCGGGGAATAGGGAATGGTCTCAACAGACCGCAGGGCAAGTCTTAACTGCGATCGCTCCTGGGTTGTCATCAGAAGAAAATATAAAAAGATCTAAACTCCGACCGGAAAACCGGGGTTTTATGGCATCATGGCATATAGGTTCACATAAATGTCTTAAATCAGGAGCTAAAGGCGCGATCGCTTGCAGAGTTTCCCAGGATTTAGGCATTGGTGATGTTAGTCATGCATGTACTACAGTTTCGATTCACAGGACTAAGGAATTATGGCGCTTCGACTCGGTGATACTGTTCCAAACTTTACCCAAGCCTCAACCGAAGGCGAGATTAACTTTTACGATTGGGCTGGCGATAGCTGGGTTGTTCTCTTCTCCCACCCCGCTGACTACACTCCGGTGTGCACCACCGAGTTGGGAACGGTTGCCAAGCTCAAGCCAGAATTTGACAAGCGTAACGTCAAAACCATCGCCCTCAGCGTCGATGACGTTGATTCTCACAAGGGTTGGGTATGCGACATTGAAGAAACCCAAAGCACTGCCCTCAACTACCCGATCTTGGCAGACCCCGATCGCACCGTGTCTGACCTGTACGACATGATCCACCCCAACGCCAGCAATACGCTGACCGTGCGTACGGTGTTCATCATCGACCCCAACAAAAAGCTGCGGTTGTCCCTCACCTACCCCGCCAGCACCGGTCGTAACTTTGATGAAATCCTGCGGGTGATTGATTCTCTCCAGTTGACCGACTACCACAAGGTAGCCACCCCAGCCAACTGGACTGACGGCGGCGACTGCGTCGTGGTACCTTCCATCTCCACCGAAGATGCCAAGAAGCAGTTCCCTAAGGGTGTGACCGAAGTCAAGCCCTACCTGCGCATGACCCCCCAACCCAACAAGTAAGCGGGGCGCGATCGCTTCTAGCGACTTGGGTTTTATGATGTTTGGGAACGGTGCAGACCTCTGCACCGTTTTTTATGGCGTGAGGTTAGCCAACAGAGGTTGATGAATACAACTCGAAGACCCTCACCCCAAACCCCTCTCCCAGGTCGGTAGAGGGGCTTTGAGAGCACTTGTACCTTCTTACTCCCCTTCTTACCCTTGTGGGGGAAGGGGCTGGGGCATGAAGGGAAACATACGTCAGCTAATCAGAGGATTTGCTTGGTATTGTGGTGCCATGATGGCATGATGCAACTAGGGTCTTTAGTGGGCGTAGACAGCATATGGTTAAGCTTTTACGGGTCACGGTCGATACAGTTCTCAAGCGGCGCACCGAGCAGTCGTCTAATCTACCAGAACAAGAGCAATACCGAGCGATCGCTGGTCAAGAATTTCCCATCGCGTCCTATGCCTACGCCAGCGGCGGCATGGATTTTAACGGCCATGTCAAAGTTGCGTTAGACGGGCAAACCCTCAACGGCTTTAACACCTGGTATATCTACGATCGCCACGCCCAAATCTTCTACGACGGCAAGGCGGTTTATCCACCGCCCGATAAACATGCCCCCCTGCGCAAAGGGCAGGTGTTAGTCGTCACCCAAAACACCATGTTCAAGCTGCGCCCCTTGCAGGCCAGCCAGCTCGCCGATACAGAGTGCTGCCAAATTCCCATCGGCACGCAGTTTGAAATCCAGTCCTATGCCTATGCTAGTGCAGGACAAAACTTTGATAACCACATCCGCATCTCGCTGAAAAATCAGTTCCTGCGGGGGCGCAATACGTGGTACGTCTACACTCCCCATGCGCGGGTGGAGCAAGATGGCAAAATGGTCTACCCGGTTGTAGCAAAACGGGCCGACAAGAAGCCTCTAGCCGTACCCTACTTCAGCCAGCGGGACAACTATATTGAATCGTGGCGCACCTGCAATAGCTCAGCCTGCGCCATGGCAGCTCGGTTTCTCGGAGCAGCGATCGCCAACGATAACGACTACCTGCGCAAAGTGGTTGCCCTAGGTGACACCACCGACCACGCTGTGCAAACGCGAGTGCTGCAGTCCTACGGCATCCGCTCAGCCTTTCACTACAACCTAGACTATGAGGATCTCGATCGCAGCCTCGATCAAGGAAAACCCATTGTCATTGGCATCCTGCATCGTGGGCCGATCACAGCTCCCTCAGGTGGCCACATGATTGTAGTCGTGGGTCAGTATGACGCTGGCTATGTCTGCCACGATCCCTACGGCTCCGTCCATGACGGCTATTCGGGGAGGGGTGGACAGTTTGAAAAATACAGCCGCGAACTGCTGAATGCGCGCTGGCTCACCCATCGGCGTAAAAACGGCTGGGGCAGATTGTTTGAGTGAACCAGCAGCTTCTCAGTCCGATCGCCCTAGCGAATCTCCTTCGAGAAATAGATAAAAATTCCAATGGAAATGAACAGGGTCGCGAAGGCAACTAAATTTCTCAGCATAGGAAAAAAGAGAGGTTAGATAGACAATTAGCTAGGCATTAGCTAGACAGGGGTTCAAGACGCGTCGTCGAGCAAGCTCGTAAGATGGGGAATCAGTTGATGGCTGCGCACCACCCCCTCAATGCGTTCGATCGGCTGCCCGTTTTTAAACAACACCAGGGTGGGTAGGGCTTGAATGTCATGCTGGGAGGCGATCGCTGGATAGTTGTCCGTGTTGATTTTCACAATGCGCAGCCGCTCCCCAAGCTGAGCATTCACCTCCTTGAGAATCGTTGCCATCAGTTGGCAGGGCCCACACCAAGGCGCATAAAAGTCGATCAGCACCGGCTGTTCGGAGGTGGCTAACATATCATCAAAGCTAGAAAATGTCTGTTTGGTCACCATAGGAGGCAGGCTCCTTAAGCCACTAATATGGTTTCTACCACCAGTCTAGTCGCACATCTATGGCTTCTTGCTATCAAGACTGCCTAAAGTTGATAATTTTTTGTTGCTTGCCTCCTACCCAATAACCGGCGGTAATCCTATCAAGTGCTGACGTCTCTCTCGATGTCTTTCTAAAGGTAGTATTCAGACAACGCCATTCGCGATATTCTTTGAGCAGCAGGAATTGCTCCGATAGTGGTTAATATGGGCGATGCGTCGCCCACAGTCCAGCAGATTGGTGTACTGTAACGTCAGAAGATGAAAGCAAACATTGTGCCAGGGAATTTGAGGACGCGTGTGGGCAAGCTAACTCCAATTCAAGTTCAACACCTCATTGAAATCGGGGCTTTTCTATGCCAAGTGCGAGAAGAGCAGGGAATTTCATTGGAGCAAGTAACGGCAACCACCTACGTGCCCCTGAGAATGCTGCGGGCCATAGAGTCTGGGCAAGTAGACATTTTGCCAGAAGCCGTTTTTGTTCAAGGTTTCATCCGCCGACATGCTGAAGCTCTAGGTCTTGATGGAATTGCAGTTGCCAAACAGTTTCCCATTAATCCATCTGCCGCCGAGACGGCGACGGATCAACCTCCGCAACCCGATCACTATGAGGTCGCCGAAGAAGCTACGGCACCCGACGATGCCTTTGCCTTAACGCAAACCGTCTTGCCTACCCCGGAAGCCGATCTCGTGGCTCGACGCATGTCGCGGCGATCGCCCTCGGCTGGATTTCCCCTCTGGCTAGGTCTGGGTACCGTGGCGCTGGTGATCATCGGCATTGGTGTTGCCGTGGGAGTCGCCAATCGTTCATCCTCAGATGACGAAGCGATCGCTCCCAGCCCAGAGCCAGAGATTACTGCAGCAGAGCCGCTGGTTGAAGAACCGACCGAACCGACCCCGCCCCCAACCGTGACGCCTGACGTACCCATTGCAGTCACCCTCACCGCCAGCGAACCGGCTTGGGTGAGCATCACAGTGGATGGCACTACAGACTACGAAGGCACCCTGCCCGCCGGCACCGAGCGTCAATGGGAAGCCCAGCGAGAACTCGTGATCTTCACCGGCAATGCTGGCGGTGTCACCCTGTCCTACAACGGCGGGGAAGCTACCTCCATGGGCGATCGCGGCCAAACCGCAGAAGTCACCTACACACCCACGGGCCCCAGCACCAATTAATCCTCTCCTTTGCCTACAGAGACGGCCCATGGGTTTCTTACAAGAAGCTCATGGGCCCTTTGAGTCGCAGGGGCGATCGCCGGGACAGGAGTGCTGTCACGCGCCCCCATCCTCCCCATCTCACCTCCATCCTGTACCGAGACCCTCCATGTCAGATCTGCAGCCCGATACCATTAAACTCGACCAGTTCTTGAAGCTCACCGGCACAGCACGCACGGGCGGCCAGGCCAAGCTGATGATTCAAGACGGTCAAGTCTTGGTGAATGGAGCCGTAGAAACCCGACGCGGGCGGAAACTGGTGGGAGGCGATCGCGTCGTGGTTGAAGGTGAAGAATTTGTGGTGGTGGTGGACTAGCTTTGAACCAGGCGGCATGGATCCGCTGAAGCGCTAGCGTAACGCATCCATGCTTCATGAGATGGTGCGTTACGGCTGCGCAGCAGCACCCTATGACTGGAGCATCAGCATCTCCAACTGGACGAGCACTAACCTAGGGCACAATCAACACCGGACAAGGAGCCAGATTGATGACTCGATTGGTGACACTCTCCGCCGCGCCCTCTTCCGTGAGCCCCAAACCGCGACAGCCCATAATAATCACCTTGGCGTTAATTTCATCCGCCACATCACAAATCATGAACGCCGGGTTGCCGGTGCGCTCCATCGTTTCCGCGGTAATTCCTCTCGCTCCAAATAACGTCTTGATTTCATCTAACAGCTTAGCGATCGCCTCATAGGCAGCAGATTGAGCTTCCTCCTCCGCCTCCTGATCTACAACCGAAAGAATGACAAGGCGGCTGTGGCAAAGATTCACCACTTGAGCCACCATACCCGCTGCCTCAATCGACTCACGGGTTTGGTCAATGGGATACAAAACAGTCTCAAACATAGGGTGCCTTACTAGAACGCAGACTCCGGTACAATATGGACGATACAACATAAGACATGAAGCAATAGATATCCCATAGCGGGATCTATCGCTGTCTATTCTCTAAGGCTAAAGCCTAGATGAACCGTTATTCCATCTGGTTTAATATCTTGTCAATTTTGGTGCGTCCGTCCAAGGGATGGGCACCTGGTTGAGATGATGACCAGAGCAGCTCTCCAACCTTGTCACCTAAACTCTTAGATCCACCATCCTTGAGATGAGGAGTGCAGAGGAACCCGCTGAGGTCTGTTGAGCAGAGCGTCATAAGATACCACGATGGAAAAAAGTACCTAGAAAAGTCCGGGGCTAGGACGGTTCTCAGACCCAGTCATGAGACAATAATGTCCATAGGTAAAAACACTTATTGAGTTAGGGGGTTCATTCGCCGTGGCGAAAAAAACATTAGCGACTTTATCTAAAGCAGATTTGTCTGGCAAGCGAGTGCTGGTGCGTGCAGACTTCAACGTACCCCTCGATGATCAAGGCAGCATCACCGACGACACCCGCATTCGGGCTGCTCTACCCACCATTCAATACCTGAGCGACAACGGAGCCAAGGTCATCCTCACCAGCCACTTTGGTCGTCCCAAGGGCAAGGTGGTTGACAGTATGCGGCTCACGCCGGTAGCCACTCGCCTTTCCGAGCTGCTCGGCAAGCCCGTCCTCAAATGTGACGACTGCATTGGCGATGCCGTGGCCGCTGCTGTTGCTGGGATGCAAGATGGTGAAGTTGTACTCCTAGAAAACGTGCGCTTCTACGCAGAAGAAGAGAAAAACGACGCCGACTTCTCCAAGAAGCTAGCATCCGTTGCCGATCTCTACGTGAATGACGCCTTCGGTACCGCCCACCGCGCCCATGCTTCTACGGAAGGGGTGACCCATTACCTCAGTCCCTCCGTGGCTGGCTTCTTGATCGACAAGGAGCTGCAGTATCTCCAGAATGCGATCGAAAATCCTAAGCCTCCCCTAGCAGCGATCGTTGGCGGCTCGAAGGTATCGAGCAAGATTGGCGTCATTGAAACCCTGCTGGAAAAAGTAGACAAGCTGCTGATTGGCGGCGGCATGATCTTCACCTTCTACAAGGCCCGTGGCCTCAGCGTTGGTAAATCCTTGGTAGAAGAAGACAAGCTGGAACTCGCCAAAGCGCTAGAAATCAAAGCCAAGGAAAAAGGCGTTGATCTCCTACTGCCCACCGACGTTGTAGTAGCCGACAACTTCTCTCCCGATGCCAATGCCCAAACCGTGAGCATCGACGCTATCCCCGATGGTTGGATGGGTCTCGACATCGGCCCCGACTCCATCAAGGTGTTCCAAGCTGCCCTGGCAGACTGCAAGAGCGTCATCTGGAATGGCCCCATGGGTGTGTTTGAATTCGAGAAGTTTGCCGCTGGGACAGAAGCGATCGCTCATACCTTGGCAGAACTAACCCCCAAGGGCACCACCACCATCATCGGCGGCGGCGACTCTGTGGCAGCCGTGGAAAAAGTGGGACTGGCCGATCAAATGAGCCATATCTCCACCGGCGGTGGCGCTAGCTTGGAACTGCTGGAAGGCAAAGTGCTGCCGGGTATCGCAGCCTTGGATGAAGCCTAAGCTCGGTTAACCTAGGCGCTCGATTCATCAACCTCAATCCATAACGCCTGCGTTCAACGGCCCAGTAGATCTCGTCATCTGCTGGGCTTTTGAGTAGCGATCGCTCTTGGGTTGGTTCATGTCGGCCTCAACGTCGTATGACCGTCCATCCTGTGCCAAATGTGCTTAAGATTGCGCACAACAGATAGGACGGTCTTGCCTGAAATGTTATCTAGTGTATCTTTAGAGCTGTATTAGTCTAGATGAGTGGTTGAGATCTGGGTACACGGCGTGCATAGGTGGCGTTGCCCCAGCCATAGGTAGACATAGCTGATATGTGCAGGTGAAGACCCATGGACGATCGAGCGAAACAGCACAAGCTGAGTCAATCTATGAAGTGGCGGACGCGACGATGGTTGAGCTTGGCCCTGGCGACGGCGATGGTGACGGGAGGGTTGCCGAGTGCTTGGGCGCAGGTGACGGCAGAACCCTCTACTCATCCAAGTAGCGTTGGCCATGATCAGTTGGCATTACAGTCTGGGCCAACGGCTAATGTGGAAGGATCAGCACGACTCGAAGAGGCTAGTCGTTTGAATGATCAAGGACTTGAGCTGCACCAGGCCGGTCGCTATGCCGAGGCTGAACTTCTCCTCCTACAAACCCTGGAGATTGTCCGCGGGCAATTGGGCGATCGCCACCCCTCTGTTGCCACCAGCCTCAACAATCTGGCAGTATTGTATGAGACACAAGGGCGCTACGGGGAAGCCGAACTCCTCTACCTACAAGCCCTAGAGATTTCCCGTGAGCAGTTGGGCGATCGCCACCCAAATATTGCCAGCAGCCTCAACAACCTAGCTGTGCTTTACTATGCACAAGGTCGCTATGAGGAGGCTAAACCACTCTATCAACAGGCTCTAGAGATTGTCCGCGAGCAGTTGGGCGATCGTCACCTCTATGTTGCCCAAAGCCTCAACAATCTGGCAGTGCTGTATGAGGCACAAGGGCACTATGGTGAAGCCGAACTCCTCTACCTACAAGCCCTAGAGATTTCCCGGGAGCAGTTGGG
>NZ_JACSWB010000239.1 GCF_016888135.1 Leptolyngbya sp. CCY15150 | reverse complement strand
GGTCAATCAAACCCCGTGATGTGGCGGCAGCTCAAGTCATTCGTACCCGTGGGCAACGGGGAATAGAAAATGCCTGTGGAGTCGATGCGGCGGGGGCGGGGGTCACTCAGTCTAGCTGGCTGGCTGTGAAGCAGGAACTCTTTGGGGCGATCCAAGGAATCTCCACCCATATCGCCTAGCGATTGGGTGGAGAGGATGTCAAGAGCACTAACCCAGGGAATATAGCTTGATTGGGATTGATGATGTCCTCTACTTCGTGGCCAATGATGGCACTCGGGGCCTAGAGCTATGGCGCTTCAACACCTAGACCGCTTTCGTGGATGGTCAGCGATCGCCCCTGGGCTGTAGCCAATGGGCAAAGTCTGTGGTGAAGCGATCGCTGAGAATAGACTCGCGGATGCGCTGGGTGAAGCGGATCAGTTCTGTAATGTTGTGGATAGAGATGAGTGTATAAGCTAGGGCTTCCTGCGATCGCAGCAGGTGGCAGACATAGGCGCGGGTAAAGTTTTGGCAGGTATAGCAGGGGCAGTCGGCATCGATGGGCTGATGGTCGCGGCGAAATCCAGCGTTTTTCAAATTCCAGCGCTCGCCCTTGACCAGCGCATTACCATGGCGACCTAATCGGGTGGGAATCACGCAGTCAAACAAGTCTACGCCAGCAGCGATCGCCTGGGCCATTTCTCGATAGCTGCCCACACCCATCAGGTAGCGTGGCTTGTTCAAGGGCAGCAGAGGCGCGGTTGCCTTGACAATCGGCTCAATAAATTCTGCTGGTTCGCCCACGCTGACGCCGCCGATGGCATAGCCGGGCAGATCGAGCTCCACCAAGTCCCGGGCGGCCTGCTGGCGTAGATCGAGGTAGACGCCGCCTTGGACAATGCCAAACAAGGCTTGGTCGGGGCGTTGGTGTGCGGTGATGCAGCGCTTCAGCCAGCGGTAGGTGCGATCGGTGGCGGCGGCCACGGCTTCGTAGGTGGCGGGGTAGGGCGGGCATTCATCAAACGCCATGATCACATCTGCCCCCAACGCATTCTGGATCTGGATCGAGCGCTCCGGGGTGAGGTGAATCATCCGGCCATCCCGAGGCGATCGGAAGGTCACCCCTTCTTCCTCAATCACCCGCATGTCGCTGAGGCTGAAAACCTGAAAGCCACCCGAGTCGGTCAGCATGGGCCCATGCCACTGCATGAACTGATGGAGTCCGCCGGCTTCTTCCACAATCTCCTCGCCGGGCTGGAGATGCAGATGGTAGGTATTGGCCAGCACCATCTGGGCTCCGGTCGCCTTGAGCTGGGCTGGCGTCACGGTTTTGACATTGGCTAACGTGCCCACGGGCATAAACCGTGGGGTTTCAACGACACCATGGGGTGTATGAAACACGCCTGCCCGAGCATGGGTGGTGCTGCACTGTCCTTGACATTCAAACGAAAATCCCACGGTGGCTCTGCAATCCTTGCCGCGCTTAAGAGTTCTATCAGTATGCCCGGTTCACGGTGTCCTGGCAATTCGCAGGAGCGATCGCTCCCCTAGATGTTGATAACGGATGCCCGGCGGCATGGATCTGCTCAGATCTTGGCAGAGATGGTGATCTTGGCTAGAGAGAAAAGTTGTCTTCATCATCCATGCGCATGTCCCATCCTGCGGACAGAACTTCAGCCACCACGGCCTCTAACGCGGCGGCATTGAGGTTGCGGGTGGTTTGTTCTTGGAGTGGATTGGACAACGGCAAGAGACGCAAATGCCAATCATCTTGTATTAGGTTGAACACAGCGCTGTTTTGAGGCGATCGCTGCAGCTCAAGATAGTCAAAACTTTGAACGTTCAAGTAGAGAGTGTGGTTAGCCACTAATGTCGATTGCCCCATATCTGAGAACACATCGACCACATACCCTTCTCCTTCGCTAATGACGTCGCCACCCTGTTGATAGACATAGTGAACCCGACCGAGATCGGCGAGGAGGCGGAGCATGTCTCGCTTGTTCACAATGATGCCCGTGTCAACAATACAAGGGGCCGGCAACTTGGTATGGCTGGAGGAATGGGAATCGTGCGTCATAGGAGGAAGCCTTGATGTAAATGAGGCGTAGCAGGGCAGGGGCAGCAGGGCGAAATCAGGGGGTGCTGATGACAAAGTCCAGGAAATTAGGGGCTATGACAGGAGAACCTTGGAATGGTAAATCGCCCCGTTGTGGTTTCTGAGATTGTGCCTAGGCATTGCTCAGAACTGCCATCACAGTGGGTAGACTATCAATCGTTATGAACGGACGACTAGTGTTGGAACTCCCAGGATGCGATCGCGTCACACCTTTAAAGGTGTGGACAAGCTTGGGCAGGGACGGCTCCGCATGGATGCGATCGCTTGGACGTTGGATGCCTCGATCTTATCTCACCATTCGCGCTCTGGCATGGTCAAAAGCCACTGAATTCTTTTCTGGGCAACGAGTTTCAACCAAAATTTAGGTGCTATTGCCCATCTCTGCACCTAAATGGAATGGTAAGCCTGATAGGGCTGACGTCTATCCTTTCCATTATTAAGTCCATCGGAACGATTAGCCCTCCGCTGTTTGGCTGAAGTCAACCGTTTAGCTAACGTCAACCGTCGAGACAACCCCAACCTCTGTGCCCTAAAACGGCGACAGACCGTCATGATTAGAAGAACTGGGTATGATGGTTGTCTACTCCGTATTACGGCTTGCCCTCATCCCGATCCGCGAAAAACACGATATATGGCGTTTGATCCTCTCAACGGGGGGGCATGGAAGGCGATCCCAGCGGCGATCGCCTCGTTTCCCCGGCAACTGCTGGCCGCTCTGCTGTTTTATACCCAGCTACCGTTAACACCGGGCACAACCCTGGCGTTTGACCGGGTGTCCTGTTGGGCCCCGGTGGTGGGTGTCCTGCTGGGGGTGGGGCTAGGTCTAGGGGATAGCCTGCTGGCGATCTGGCTGCCGGATCTACTCCGCAGTAGCCTGGTGGTTTGCGTCTGGCTGTGGATCACCGGCGGGCTACATCTGGATGGAGCCATGGACACTGCTGATGGCTTAGCCGTCGCTCCCGATCGCCGTTTGTCCGTGATGGCCGATAGTGCGTCGGGAGCCTTTGCGGTCATGGTGGCGATCGCCATCTTGCTGCTCAAGACTACGGCCTTGGCCAGTCTAGCCCAGGGTCATCTCTTGGCCCTGACGGCGGCGGCAGGGTGGGGGCGCTGGGGACAACAGGTGGCGATCGCCTACTATCCCTACCTGAAAGCCACCGGCAAAGGCGCTCTCCATCAAGCAGCCCTGCGCTCCGGTTGGGATCTTCTGCCAGGTCTGCTGCTAATGGTGGGCGTTTGTGCTTTACCCCTGGGGACGGGTGGCTCTGCCTGGCCCCTAGCCCTGCTAGCGCTCACGGGAGGGGCGATCGCTCCCCTGGTGGCCTATGGCTTTGGTCGCCAACTGGGTGGCCATACCGGCGACAGCTACGGAGCAGTCGTAGAATGGACAGAGACGCTGATCTTGCTCGTGTTTGCAGCGGGTTATCCATCGTGACCCCTGTAAAGAAGGCTAGTTACTGGTCTTGTTGACCCATGTTCAAGTTCGCCCTGGTGTAACCCTGCCATGTCCTCGAATCCATCACCGTCGTCCCTTGAAATTTGCGCCCAGCGCCTAGGCATTCCCACGGTGCAGCGCCATGTGCTGATTTGCGCAGAAGCCTCTAAGCCAAAATGCTGCGACCTGGCTGCTAGCTTAGAGTCTTGGAACTACCTGAAAGCCCGATTGGCTGAACTCAAGTTAGATTCAGCGATCGCTGGTTCACCCATTTCTGTGTTTCGCACCAAGGCCAACTGCCTGCGTGTCTGCCAACAGGGGCCTATTCTGGTCGTTTACCCCGATGGCACCTGGTATCACAGCGCTACTCCTGAGGTGATTGAGCGGATCATTCAAGAGCATCTGATCCATAACCAACCGGTGGATGAGTACATGTTCTTACACCACCCCTTGCCCAGCCCGGCTCAGCATCATGGTGCTAACGATCATGATGCTAACGATCACGATGCTGATGATGATCAGACATCGGCAGAATCCTTGCTCACCGCGACCCATGAGGCGGATGTCTGCGATGGGAGTGCCTGATCTTGGAGGGCTCGTGTAGTGTAGTGCGCATTTCTAAACGTCTTGGAAGACTAAACTGGGCACTATGCCGCCATACATTGTAAACTGCAGGTCAAGAAACGCAAAAATGCTCCCATGACCTCTAGGGCAGGCGTTAATATTTGAAAGATAAGTGGCGCTATACTGTATCATGAGACGTCGGTCATTGCATCGGCAGTTCTACCAATGTTTCATAGCATGTCTATGCAAGCTCTTATCAGTTCAGGGGCATTCTATGCAGAACTGACGTCGATGTGCTCTCCCATTCATTAGAGATCTGGGTGATCTTGATGCATTGAATGGCAATCTTGATTTAGATCTACAAACTTCTGTGATTTGGCTAAATCACAACCCAGGCTGTGATCTATCAGCTAATCTTGAGAGTTTGTAGAGAATTCACCTTTTCATCTCATTATTTGGCTTAAAAAGCCTGATTTAGTTAACGTAGACCTAGGCATAGCGGTGGTAAAGCATGACGGAAAGAAGCGCAGGGGAACAGAAGCGGCTTTTGCTTATTGATGATGACCCAAATCTTATCCTGTTAGTCAAAGATTACTTAGAATTTCGCGGTTATGAAGTCATTACTGCGGAGAATGGTCGTGAAGCCCTAGAGGTTTTGGAAGACGATATTCCTGATCTGATTATTTGTGATGTTATGATGCCGGAAATGGACGGGTATTCCCTAGTGGAGCACGTTCGCAAAGACCCGCGCACCAGTTGGATTCCGGTCTTATTCCTATCTGCTAAGGGCCAGAGTCAAGATCGCGTGAAAGGTTTGAATACTGGCGCAGATGTCTATATGGTGAAGCCTTTTGAGCCGGAAGAGCTTGTGGCTCAAGTGGAAGCATCGCTCAAGCATGGCGAGCGCCTAACCAAGCGTAAGGATCGCGGCCCAGATGATGGGCCTAAGATTCACGTGCCTTTTGATGTGGAGCTGACGCCAACGGAATTAAAGGTGGTGCAGTATGTCGCTCGGGGTATGGCTAACCGGGAAATTGCCGAAGGGCTGAGCGTGAGTCAGCGCACCATTGAAAGCCATGTGAGCAATATGCTAGGCAAAACTGGTTTGCATAACCGTACCGAGCTGGCCCGCTGGGCGATTGAGAACAGCATGGCCTAACGCGATACCAACGTGGTCTTAAACGCCTCTCAGCCTGGGTTGAGGGGCGTTTTCGCTAGGGTAGAGACTCCCGTTGTTACAGCTCTACAAATTCGTAGACCACCGCGCCGGAGTCGGGATCATTGGCTAGCCCGACATAGCCGGACTTAAACATGGTGCGCAGGGTTTTTTCAGCTTCGTCAAAGGTGCAGCCGGTGGCAATGACGGCTTGGGTGACCGATAGTCGGCCATTGTGGTTATGGGCTGCTTTAGCTAGCTCAACCATCAATTGGTCAGCCGTGCGGGGGCGTGCGGGGGGCATGACTTGGGCGGGCGTGTTAGAACCGTTGAGCGGCACTCCGTAGGGAGACATGCCTAGCTTCGCTCGGATGTCAGCATTATGGGCTTCGACCATGTCGGGAATGTAGAAGAGGTCGATGATTTGCCCAATTCCAAAGAGCCCGAACGTGATCAACCAAACAAAGCCAGACACATAGCGTTTGTTATAAAAGCGATGGAGACCCGCCAGCCCAGTTAGGGGCCAGACTGCCCAGAGAATGTAGGCGACGGTTTTGTTGTTCATGCTGCTCATGATCGAAAATTGTGCCATTCAAGGTGGAACATCACGTTATGAGATTTCGACGTTGAAATCTAACGGGTACGAGTACGAACAGAGGAGCAAGCGAACGGCAATAGATGAATGGCGATCGCCTGCGCTGAGTCTATTCTAACGAGCGTCATTTAGGGCCATCTTAATGAATACATCACTCTTAGCATCCCGGATTCCTAACGCGATCGCTTCCCTGTCTAGGTCTGCTCTTTGGCTACGGATGGTGATGGTGGGTAGCTTGGTAACGGGGGGAACGTTATGGTCTTTGGCAGCGATCGCCCAACCGACCTCTGAGCCTGACAAGACGCGGGAGAACCTATCTCCCACCATAGCTTCAGACTCTGCTCACGGGCTGGAGCATCAGCCGGTTCGTCATCTGTCCTACCTGGAGCGGAAGGAGGAGCGATCGCTCTTAGTCTATGGCGATGGGGCCTGGCCTGGAGACAGCCAGGCGCTGCATCTGTCTCCTGTGACGATGGAAACGGATGAGACGATCCAGACCCTCGATCGTCATGCCCAAGCGCCTGATTCGGAAGCGCTTGAGCCGCTAGATATGTCCCCAAGTTCCAGTGATGTGCCGCCGGTTGAGGCCAGTACATCACCAGTAGCTGCCCCACCAGTTGATGATCCTGCGTCGTTGATTGAGGTCGAGGCGACGCCAGAGGGAGAACATGTAACGCCAGATGACGCCGATCTAAGCCTAGAAAATCCTGAGGAGGCCGATAAGCCTAGAACACCGACTACTTCCGCCAAGCCAGAGGCAGCGGATGAGGACTCTCCCACGTCCCGCCAGCAGCTTTTGATCCATGCCGATCGCCTCTTCCAGCAAGGACGGCGGGAAGAAGCCGAGGTGCTGTATCGCCAAGCTAAGGGGCAGGGGTTCACCAGGGCAGAAGATCGCGATCGCCCCTTACCCTATCGCGATCCGGCCCAACTGTCTCCGGCGGCGGGGGTCTACTGGCGGGAGGCTCTGGAGGGCCAGACCAGCAATTTAGAAACCCGCATTTTGGTGCCGCTGGAGCTGCTGACAGAAACCGAGCCCGCGTTCATTCCCGGCCATTTGCTCTATGCGGAGATGCTCAGCGCCTACGATCGCCACGCCGATGCCGTTTTGGTTCTAGAGCGAGCGGTGAATCTATATCCCCATGATGCCGAGCTGGCCCAGGCGCGGGTAGCAGCTTTGGTGGCCGATGAACAATGGTTGGAAGCCTCGTTAGCTGCCCGCCAATTTTCCTTGTTCAACCCCGATGCGGAAACGGCGGAGGAGATGGGCATCTTGGCGGATGACTATCTGGGACGGTTTCAGTCGCGACTGCGCAATCGACTGCGGGCCAATGCGATCGCCAATGTGTTTACCGGGGCGATTGGCTATGCCTTGACTGGGGGCTTATTTGGGCCATTTTCGGCTCTTGAAACGACGATGTTGATGCTGCGGGGCGAGTCAGCGGTGGGAGAAGCGATCGCCAACCGTGCCCTGAACCGTTTAGATATGGTTGAAGACGAGGAGGTTGTGGCCTACGTCAATGAGATTGGCCATGGATTAGCAGAACTGGCTGGACGAGATGAGTTTGACTATGAGTTTTACGTGGTCAGAGACGAGACCTTGAATGCCTTTGCCTTGCCGGGGGGCAAAATTTTTATCAACGCTGGAGCCATTTTGCAAAGCGAGTCGGAAGCCGAATTGGCAGGCCTGATTGCCCATGAACTGGCCCATGCCGTGTTGTCCCATGGGTTTCAACTGGTGACCCAGGGCAACCTGACGGCCAATCTTCTGCAGGTGGTGCCCTACGGCGGGCTGGGTACCAATTTACTGGTGTTCAGCTACAGCCGGGATATGGAACGCCAGGCCGATGAGTTGGGCACGCGCCTTTTGGCAAGTTCGGATTATGCCGCCGATGGGTTGCAAAACCTGATGGTGACCCTGCAACAAGAACAAAGCGATCGCCCCGTTGCCCCCGTTTGGCTATCCACCCACCCAGATACCTCCGAGCGGATTGATAGGATGACCGATCAAATCCAGACCAACGGCTATAACCCCTATCGCTACGAAGGAGTCGAACGTCATCTACAGATGCAGGCGCGGGTGGCGGCCCTGCTGGAAACCTCGCCGGAGTTTGTATCTACTCCTAAAAAGCCTCGGATATGACTAGGATCCCTATCGTCCCGTGGCCATGCGGGTGGTGCGATAGGTGACGTTGGCTCCGTCGTGGAGTTGTTCTAGCACCAACAGGGGAGTCGGTTTCGCTTTTTGATCCCAGTGGAGGGTGGCAATTTTGCTTTGAATTACTGGCTGCCAGTTGTCTGCTTCTCCCCCCGGACTCATGAACTTAGCTAGGCAGTCAATAATCTGGCGAATGGTTTCCGAGGTGGGCTGGGTCGGTAACTTGGTCAGCTTAATTTGAATGCGGAACAAGACCCGCGTGACTTTCTTAGGAGAGTTGTGGAGGTTATATTCCACGTCAAAAATTTCGTCTACCAACCGTCCACCGCTGGCAATACCGACAATGCCGCCGCGATCGCTTTGAGTCGGACGCAGGGCCACAGAAATCTTTTCCTTCACCTTGATCTTGATCTGATTGACAATGGCGAATTTGAACTGCTCTTCTTCCATCCGCATCCGCAGATAGTCGAGGTTAAATTCCCGCGAGTGAATCAAATCTGGGTTGCGCTCCATTTTGCTGATGGTTTGGAGGGCGAGCCGCAGTTTTTTCTGAAGTTCACGATTCTTAAACTCTTCAAACCGCTTTTGCTTGGCAATCTTGTCAAGTTTTCGTTTGCCGACTACGCCCCCTGCAACCAGCAGCACCAACAGCAATCCCGATGAAATCATCCAAGGGGTTGAACTTTGCAGCAACCCAGATGGGGTTGCTTCAGGTGTTTGTGCCAGGCTGGTGCTGACCAAGACGAAGGAGACTGACATGGTGGTTATGCACTGAGGTTTAAATAGGATGTATTCAATAGGTTCCTACCCCAAGAATGCCCGATTATCCGGGTGAAATCATCAATTCTCAGGGGATATTATGCACCCAACCCATGGCGATCGCTCAGAACAGCTTTGGTGAGACCTGTCCGACCATTCTAGCCTGTTGCCTCCCTTCTGAACGTTGGCTATGGGACAGAGCCGGTTTGACTCAGGGCGATCGCTCCCAACGGCCTCGGCTGGACTAAAATCCGCTAGACTTAGACGGAAGAGGTGTCATGGGTGCTTAGACGTAGACTCATGACTTAATTAAAAGTTTCATCTTAGTATGTTTGACGAGAGGGCGATCGCACCTGTTCCGGCTGCCCTCACGCTACATTTTTGCAATTAGGAGCATGTCTATGGCTGCAATGCGATGGCGCACCGTGTTGGCGTCGCTTTTGCTGAGTATGGTGCTGTTGACTACGGCCTGCAGTACTCAGCCCCCCTCGCCCTACGAATCGATTCAGCAGGAAACCACCGGGCGCAATGCCCCGGAGGCTGTTTCTGAGGATGCTTTAGCGGGCAGTAATTTCAACCGTTTCTTTCCTGCCTCCGCCAATGGCTTAGAGGTGGTGCCAGCCCAAGAGAAGCAAGGTTTTGCTGAATATAAGCTCAACCAAGGAGGCACGACGGTCGCCATGCTGTCCATTAACGATACGACGAGCAATCCTGCCTCTGCCCAGAAGTTTGCGGATAGTACGGAGCAAATTGCTGGTTATCCAGCGGTGGATATTGGCTCCCAGCAAACGGCAATTTTGGTGAGCGATCGCTTTCAGGTTAAGGTACAGTCGCGGGATGATTCCTTTGCCCGGAGCGATCGGGTGGCGTGGCTAGAACAGTTTGACCTATCTGGATTAGCGCGCTTAGAGTAGCGGGACACCTTGTTCGATCGTATCCCTTTCTGGAACTCTCAGGAGATCAATGTGAGTAAGCCAATTTATGAACTGGTAGACCAGTTGCCCACCCGTGGCGTTACCGTTATGTCGTTACGGGCGCTGGATTTTGTGATTCCTAAACAGTGGGATAACTTAGTTGGTTTTGACCATACCATTCGCACCGTGACCCGAGAAACCGATCCGGCGCTGGTGAAACAGATTGCTGAACGAGCGATCGCTCTATATAACGACAAGTCCCAGGGCTATCAGCGGGCCCTATGGCTCTACCAAACGGTGGACTCAGCCTCCGGAGCCCTAGGTACAGCCGCCTTGGTCAACAAAATTGGGCAAGATATTTCATTCCTCGGGGTGTTGAAAAATCTAACGCCCAAGCCAGAAAAAGCCCAGACCCTCGACCTTTGCGTCAAGCTGGTGGTGGAACTGGTGGCATTTTGCCAAATTAACGGCATTCCTGGAGACAGCATTGGCGACTTTCTGAAAGCCTTGGCAGACTATGGCGGCGAATCGCTGATGCGGATGGCAGCCTTAGTTTGTTTTGATGGTTTGGTGCCCCTTGGCCCAAGCTTTGCTGCTAAGGGACTGCAAACTCTCAAGTCTATGCAGCCGTCAGACCTTACCCAAAATTCCACTTTTAAGGCTGTAGGATCGATGATTCCAGGGGATAGCCCTAAGGGTCAGCTTCACTTCGTCACTGAAAGTGTGGAATCAACAAAGGGCTGGATGGAGAAGTTTGTGTCTTCGAAAAACCTAACGCCGGATGCGGTGGTTGACAACTTAAGTAAGTTTGTGGATGTGTCGAAAGACAAGTTTGACTACATCGGCGCATTTTTAGATATGTATTCCAAATACTACGAGCATACGGGGATTCAAACCTTAGCCCGCCGTTTGATTGAACGGGCTGTGGCGGAAATCTAACCGATATCTCGAAGGCAGGTTCGATCGGATACATTCGAGTAGATACATTCGATCGAATACAGAACGACTGTCTAACAAAACGCGATCGCTCCTACAAAGAGTCGTACAAAGAGTTGTAGTGCCGTGAGGCGAAGCCGTAACGCACTGTCTCGGCCTGGTGCGTTAACGATAGCGCAACGCATCCTACCTAGGGTTTTCTACTCATAACGTCATGGCACTCAGGTGACCCGACGTCTTGAAGGTAGGGTTGATTGGATCTATAGCTAAAAACGCGATCGCTCCTGATGGGGGCGATCGCGTTTTTGCTTGCGAGAGGATATGTGCGACTTAGACGAGCCTAGCTAAAATCACGCAGCATCTTTTTAATTTCGATGTTGTGTAATTCTTCTTGACCAATCATGGTGCGGGCAAACTCTTCCAGATAAATGCTGGCATCTTCCACCACGGTTAAAAGCTCCTTATAGAGCAACAGGGCTTTTTGTTCGTGGTTGAGGCTTTCCTGGAGAATGTCGTGGACGGTATGCTGAAACGTTTCCTCCATCGGGGCAATTTTCAAACTGGGATGGCCTTCCAATCCCGTTAAAATTTCACCTACCTGTTGGGCATGGAGCAGAGACTCGGCAGCTTGGGCCTTAAAAAAGTCCACGATGGGGATGCGGTTTGGGCCGGTGACCATGAGGGAATAGTGGGTATAGCGCACCACGCCAGCGAGTTCAAATTCCATGATGGTATTGAGCAGGGTGGTGGTTTGGTCGGTATTAAGATCTTTCATGCAAACGCTATGCTGGGTCAATCAATAAAGAATGGGCGAGGGGCAGGTCGGATGACCGCCCGGATCGAAAGCGACTTACATCGCTCGTTGGACATCTGATACCGAATCGTTGGCGGATCGCACGATGTGCTGGGCGAGGAGACGCGGCACATCTTGAGGTTTGACTTGGCTATATCGTGCTTTGTCGGGCATAAAGACAAGGTGCGGACCAGCCTTGCATTGTTTCATACAGCCCACTTCTTTCACGCAGACATGGCTAGGGGTAGAGCGATCGCCCATGGCTGATTCTATCGCACTACATAGCTTGGCACTACCACGTTTACGACATCCCGACTTGCCGCAGACCAAGATGGTGGCTTGGGTGGGGGAGCGATCGCCCTTGCTGGTGCTTCTAGGGGCGGGAGGGGCCGGCATGGATGACTCTGTATTGCCCTGAGCCTGCAGAATGAGCCGATCGGCCGTGAACTTGCTCATGCCATACTTTCCAGGCTTTTGGTAGCCCGACACCTGCACCATGGCACCGGGCGACAAGCCGGCCGGCAACTGGGTGCGTAGGGTTTTATCAAGCTTGACGGGAAGGCCGCCCAGGGGATGGCTGAGCCGCAGCCCCTTGATGGTGCCATTGTCTTTGTAGTCTAGGGCGAGGACGGTGCCGGTGTAGGCAAAGGTTTGAGGGATGCGATCGCAGGAAACTACCATAGTTTGATCCAGAGTTTTAGGTGAGGGTTGACATCAGGTGAAATAAGTTCTCAATTGCTCAAGACTTGACAGGGTCGTTGTTACAGGGAATTTAATCTATAGATAGAGCCAAGGCGGTGCGGCCTTTTGGCGAGACTCTCGGGGTAGAAAACTTTTCATAAACGTGCCGGGCTTCGGCTGTTTAGCTAGGTGCCACCTAGGACAACCTGGGAATCAGTCTTTGAAGCAACAATTTTTTTCATTGTAGCTTGTTGAGATCTAATTGCATTAGATTAAGCAGACTTTCTTTAACAAGATTCATGGTTGCCCAGGCTGCTGGCTATGGGCTGATGGGCAACCTAACGAAAGCAAAGCCCGAACGTTGATGACGTTAGGGTCTCAGACCCTCACCTCCTGGGTGATGACGACTACCTCCAGGCTGAACAAGGAAGCTTAATGGGCGTTGCTGAATCGCAAGATGATGGGCGTTAACGAACCGTGAGTGTCTCGCTCACCCTTCATTCACCATCAAGGTAGTGGTGCAACACAGCTAAAAAAAATGCATTAGGAAATGCTTGCAAGTTTTGCTAAAAGATAATTTTCAGGTTTTTCCAATACATAACTTTAGATGGGTCTCACTGGTAGGGTGAGCATCTTGCTCACAGTCCGATGTCATACTTTCATTCAGCAATGCCGCATCATGATCGCTGGTGAACCCACAATATGGACAGGATGATGACGGGAATCACGGCATAGATCTCGCCCCTACGGTATAGACAAGATGATGGCGGGAATTAGGGAATACACCTTGGGTTCTTCGTGATCTTTCCAACCTTGATCCCTGAGGAATGCCTTGTTTTTGTGAATTTTCCTCGTCACACTGGAACTAGAGTCTGAGAGGGTTAGGATTGCTGAGTGCTGCCGTTGAGACTGCTTTGAAGCGGTCTTGGAAGCCATAACGTCATACTAGGTAAACGCCGATGATAGGGGACTATGCAATCGCCTGATCTCAAAAAACGCCTGTCTATGACTGTCCCGTTTGCCTATGCTTTCTGGAGCAGCTTATGGATCTTGCTGTCCGATCGCGTTCTGCTGTCGTTGGGGGCAACGCCGGAGCTGTTGGTGCGGGTGAGTATTCTCAAGGGATGGCTATTTACCCTGGTGACCAGCGTGCTCCTCTATCTTTTGATCCGTCGAGGAGAGCGATCGCTGCGGGAGAGCTATGCCTTGCTCAGCAGCATCATTGAGGGAACCACAGACGCCATCTTTGTCAAAGATATCCAGGGCCGCTATGGGTTGATCAATACGAGCGGTGCCCAGCGTTTGGGGAAATCGGCTGCGGAGATCATCGGCACCGATGACCGAGACTATGTGTCTGCCGAAGACTTTATCCAACTGCAAGCTACGGATCGGGCGGTGCTCGGTGCCAAAATGCCGCAGCAGCTTGAAGAAACGGTGACGATGCAAGGGCAGACTCTGACCTATCTCACCACCAAGTATCCCCTTTGTAACGTTGGCGGTGAGGTGGAGGGGCTGATTGGCATTGCGCGGGATATCACCGAACGGCAGCGGATGAAGCAAGAGCGAGAGGCGCTGCTGCAGGAATTGCAACGGAGAAATCGGGAGCTAGAAGCGCTCAACCTGGTGACAGCCAATGCCGTTAGCACCTTGGAGATAGATGCTCTGCTGCATGTTCTCCTCGATCGCTTAGTGACGGTGATGGCGGCTGACCTGGGGCTGATTTTTCTTGTCCAGGATGACGATCTAGTGCTCGCGGCCCACATGGGCGGTGCCAGAACCGATCAGTACAGCAGCTTTTTGATTAATCGAGAAATTGCTCGCATCATTCGGGCGACGGAGCAACTGCTGGATATTCAAGATCTGCGGCAAGATCCTCGCTTTAGCACCGATTCTGGCAATCTGCCCCAAACCCGCCATGTGTTGGGGGTGCCCCTCAAGCGGCATCAGCAGTTTGTGGGCGTTCTTCAGGTGGAATGGCATCAATCCCATGCTTCGACGGAGTCGGAGATTCATTTATTAGAAATCACGGCGGAACGCTGTGCGATGGCCTTAATTAATGCTCAGTTGTTTGAGCACACGCAGCAGTTACAGCAGCGTCTCCAGCTTCAGTTTGACCGCAGCCCCATTGCTTGCATCATCTGCGATCGCCAGGGCCAAGTTGTGGATTGGAATCCAGCCGCGATCGCTGTTTTTGGCTATTCTAAGGCTGATATGTTGGGCAAGGTTCCTGATGGGGTGTTGAGAATGGCGGGCGATCGCCGCCTGCCTGCACCCCTATCGGGTTTGGATGGAGAAACCTCTACGCCAATGCTGCAAGAAAACTGCACCAAGGACGGCCGCACCATTTTCTGTGAATGGCACCATACGCCTCTGCGACAAGGCAATGGGGAGGTGATGGGCACCTTGTCGATGGTGCAGGATGTGACGGCGCGGATTCAGGCCGAGGAGCAGCTTCGCTATTCGGCTTTTTATGATGCCTTGACCCAGCTTCCCCAGCGGCGTTTGCTGCAGCAGCGTATCCAGGCTTTATTAGACGAGAGTACGGCCAGCCAGCCCCAGTCGTTTGCCATTTTCCACCTCGATCTCGTGCGCTTTAAGGTGCTGAAATATAGCCTGGGGCACCAGTTGTCCGAGCAGTTGCTGATGGCGATCGCCACTCGCTTGCAGACGAGCCTACCCGCCCAGGGAATGCTGTCCCGAGTGGGCACCGATGAATTTGCTATCCTCCATGAAGCGATCGCCTCCCTGCCAGAAGCTATCCAATTTGCGGAAGACCTACAGCGCGACTTTAGCCAACCTTTTAGCTTGGGAACCCACACGGTATTTATGCAAATTACCCTGGGCTTCGTCTTGCGCCAAGAAGGTGACGACGACTCAGAGGCCTTGCTGCAAGCGGCCGACATTGCTATGCACCATGCTCGGCTGAGAAGCTCCACGGGCTATGCTGCCTTCGACCTAGAGATGCGTACCCAAGCCCTCGATCGCCTCCGGTTAGACAGCGAAATGCACCGCGCCCTCGATCGCCAAGACTTTCAGCTCTACTACCAGCCGATTATCCAGGTAGAAACCAGACAGCTCATTGGCTTTGAAGCATTGCTGCGCTGGCGGCATCATCAAGCCTGGATCTCGCCGGTAGACTTCATTCCCCTCGCCGAAGAAACGGGCTTCATTGTGCCCTTGGGAACCTGGGTGCTGCGGCAGGCCTGCACCCAGCTCCATAATTGGCATCAACAATTCCCTGAGCATCCTCGCTTGGCCATCTCGGTGAACGTATCGGTGGCGCAACTGATGCAGCCTAATTTCCTCGATATTGTCGATCAGGTGCTGCAGGAGACGGGCCTGTCGCCCACTGGCCTCAAGCTGGAGGTGACGGAAACGGCGGTGATGGAAAATGCAGCCCAGGTGAGCGCGGTGCTAGAGCAGTTGAAAGCGCGCCACATTCGTCTATGTATTGATGATTTTGGCACCGGCTACTCATCCCTAAGCTATTTGCGCACCTTCCCCTTCGATACCCTCAAGATCGATCGCTCTTTTGTGATCAGTTTGGAACAGGATCCCAAAAGCCTAGAACTCATTCGCATGATTCGCCTTCTGGCTCGCAGCCTCGGCATGGATATGGTGGCGGAAGGGGTGGAAACCCAAGCACAACTCCAACAACTCCAGGCCCTGGGATGCGAAGCCGCCCAGGGCTATTTAATCTCGCGCCCCATTCCTCCCTACCAGGCAGAAGAAGCGATCGCCCTTGGAGAATGGCCTTGGCCTACACCCCTTTGATGGACTATAGATCCCCGACTAAGAAGTCGGGGATCTGGGAGAAGTCGGGGATCTGGGTCGTTAACCCCTAAGCGCCGATCGCTTCCTTAGCGGCATAGAGCACCTCGGCGGTAATTTCGGAGATATTGCGATCGCGGGCAAATTTCTCCGTATTGCGTTTTACCTTACCGCGCACAAAGCCAGGAATACGGTTGAGTTCTGTCAAGCCATCCTTGCTCCAGCCCAGATCGGTATCGGCGGTCATGCCCTTGGTGATCACGTCCTTGGTGTCGTGGCCGCCGAAGATTTCCAGCAGATGGTCTTCCATGCCGAGGGTGAAGGAGTTGTAGACCAAGTCGGCGATTTGGTTGGTGCCTTCATAGCCCACAAACGGCTTGTAGCCAATGGGGAAGTTTTGGATATGGATAGGCGCGGCAATCACACCACAGGGAATATTCAAGCGCTTACCCACGTGCCGTTCCATTTGGGTGCCGAAGATGGCGGAGGGTTCAATGCGGGCGATCGCATCCCCAATGGCGGCATGGTCATCGCTCACCAAGACTTCATCGCAGTAGTCGCTCACCTGCTCCCGGAACCAGTCTTCATCATATTTACAGTAGGTGCCTGCCATCACCACATGGATGCCCATTTCCCGCGCCAAAATCTTGGTCATGGCCGCCGCGTGGGTATTATCGCCAAATACCACGGCCTTTTTACCCGTCAGGTTTTGGCAATCGATGGAGCGGGAGAACCAAGCGGCTTGAGAAACGTTGAGGGTTTGGTGGTTAATAAAATCTTCGTAGTCAACCCCAGCACCTTGGTCGTTTAAGATGCGCTGGATGGCGCGAATGCAGCGGGCTGTTTCCACCACGCCCATGGGCACAATATCGACCACCGGCATGGCAAACTCCTGCTTCAGGTAGTCGGCCGTCATGGTGCCTAGTTCGCGATAGGGCACGAGGTTAAACCAAGCGCGGGACAGATTCTTGAGCTGATGCACCGAGGCACCATCAGGAATTACGGTGTTGACTTCAATGCCCAGATCCGCCATCAGCCGCTTCAGTTCGGTGCAGTCGTGCTGGTTATGGAAGCCGAGGGTGGAGGTGCCAATGATATTGACGGAGGGATTGGCAGTTTTATCCGTAGGCAGTTCGTCGCGCTTGCGGGCCTTCTCGGTGTAAAACTGGACGATTTGCTGCAGGGTGCGATCGCCTGCCTGCAGTTCGTTGACGCGATAGTGGTTGACATCCGCCAGCATGACATCACCCTTGGACTCCATCTGGGCCCGATCCACAAAGTTTTGCAGATCTTCTTGCAGGATGCTGGAGGTGCAGGTGGGGGTCAGCACAATCAGGTCGGGCTGTTCTTCCTGATCCTTGCGGGTGATATTATCGACTACTTTTTCCTGAGACCCTCGGGCCAACACATGGCGATCGACCACACTGGTGGTCACGGGGGTGAAGTTGCGCTCCCGTTCCAGCATGGATCGCATGACGTTGAAATAGTCATCGCCGATGGGTGCGTGCATGATGGCATGGACGTTTTTGAAGGACGTCGCAACCCGCAGGGTGCCAATGTGGGCGGGCCCAGCATACATCCAGTAAGCCAATTTCATATCGCGAGATCTCCTATGGGGTCGTCAACGCAACCATCGAGGCTAACGAGGCTGATGCGTTGAATCCTGTTTTAGATTGTCTCAGAGAGAGCTGAGCTAGGTGTGGGATTAGTAATGTATCGTTGGATGACGCAAAATTTAGTAACAGATCGCGGGCAAGATCAGATCGCTGGACACGATCGGTAGGGCGATCGCTCTCCCCAATTACTGCCGTCTTCATCACTCATATCGTTTCAAGCTCCGAATCAGGGCAATGGCGCACCTGTCAGGATGGTGTGGATACTCCCAATCGGTGGCGCTACCTTCAGCTAGGCTCAGCTTTCTGCAGATATCCATCGATCAAGGCTTGCCAGGTGGCATTGGGTTGCCAGATGCGCTGTAAATCGGCCTGGGCGATCGCTTCATCGGTGGCTTGGCGGAGCCGACGGTAGAGATACATGAAGGCTGACACGCGCATATTGGCGGCGCAGTGGACGAAGATGCGCTGGTCGTGATGTTGGTCGAGGGCGGCAAAAAAGCGATCGCAGTCCTCTGGGGTCGGCTGTTCCCATGCCACGGGAATGGCGATATACTCCATGCCCAACTGGCGCACCAGCCCTGCTTCATCGGGCAAGGCCCCATCCGAGGTGGGCAGCGCTAGGTTGATCACCACCTGATAGCCGGCTTGCTGAATAGCCGTCAACTGCTCAGCCGTGGGCTGGCCAGCCGTGGCGATCGCCTCTGAAATCGCCAAAAATTGATAGATTTGCTGCAAATCTTGGGGCACACCCTTGTCCTTAAAAAAGTTAGGGGTAGCCTAACCTACCCCTTCTTGGTCGATCTTGGCGCTCTTGGCGCTACAGATCGTCTGGCGAGGTGGGCGGCGATCGCCTAACTGGGGCTGATCCGCTGCCTACCTCTAACCTTCATGGTTGACATTCAGATGTTGATATTCAGAGTCTGACATGGTGCATCTAGCTAGAGCCAAGCTAGCAGTCAGGGAGAAGACGTCAAGCAGGCGATCGCTTCTCCCCGACTTGTAGACCGTAGCGATCGCGCGCTTACTTAGGCGCTACTTTTTCCTTGAACAGCTTGCCTGCAGAGAAAGCCGGAACGGTGGTTGCCGGAATCTCCATAGCTTCACCTGTCTTAGGATTCCGACCTTCGCGAGCTTTGCGTTCGCGCGGTTCAAATGAGCCAAAGCCCACGAGGGTCACTTTTTGTCCAGCAGAGACGGCATCCATGATCGATTCAATGGCTGCGGTTAGCACTGCATCAGCTTGTTTCTTGGTCACATTCGCCTTTTCAGCGACTGCATCCACGAGTTCACCTTTGTTCATATGAAATCTCCTTAGATCTATCTCAACACGTGTTCAACGCCGTGATTGGTATTTCGAGTCGTCGTAAGACCGTCGTAAGACCATGAAGTTTCAGTCTCGCTGGTAAAACGGCTGAAACTCCCACAGACTCGAAATTTTACTGACCCATTCTAAGGGTTACTTCAAAGTTATGGAACGGCAAAACCTTTAATTTATGTAGATCAGGGGTTTTTTTCGCCATTTTGGGGTCAATTAGCCGCCAATCTGCGCCAAAGATAGGACATTTGTTCCATTTTTGTTGCAGAGTGTTAAGGAATCAGCAGATAGTCCAGGGCAGATCCCTCGCAGTACCAGACGGTTGACTCATCCAACTGACTCGGAAAATGGGAAGATTTGCATGGGATGTCTCGATGGTCGATCGCTCCCTCGGTGGTCAAGGGTGATCAGGGCGATGGCGATCGCGGTGTTCCCATCAAGTGTTTGTCAACAAAGTGTTAGTCAACGTTAGGGAAAACGAGGCGATCGCCATGGCTCAGACAATCAGCGATATCAGCGTGAAAACAATGGACGGGCAGGACAAGTCCCTCGGTGAGTACCAGGGGCAGGTGCTGTTAATTGTCAATGTGGCGTCCTACTGTGGCTATACGTCCCAGTATGGCGGCTTAGAAAAGCTTCACCAAACCTATGGGCCGCAAGGTCTACGGGTGTTGGGTTTTCCCTGTAATGACTATGGCGCTCAGGAGCCGGGCAGCAATGAGCAAATTAAAACCTTTTGCAGCACCAGCTACGGCGTCAGCTTTGACCTGTTTGATAAGGTTCACGCCAAGGGCCCACAGCAGCATCCCCTCTACGCTCGGCTGACGCAGGTGGAGCCGGTGGGCGAGGTGGGCTGGAATTTTGAGAAATTTTTGGTGAACAAGCAGGGCGACGTGGTCAGTCGCTACCGCAGCAGCGTCACCCCCGACAACCCGCAACTGGTGCGAGCTATTGAGCAGGAACTGGCAGCCTAGGAGCCGCAGGCTGGGTTCATCCCTGTGCCATTCCACTGGTAGACGGACAACCCTCGAAGACCCTCACCCCAAACCCCTCTCCCAGGTCGGTAGAGGGGCTTTGAAATCACCTGAACCTTTCTGGCTCTCCTTCAATCAGTCCATTTCGTTCTGTAATGCTCTTCGGTGGTCATCGTAGTGGTGAGGAGCGATCGCCCCCCAGGTTCCATTACAACCCATGACGACTCTCCGCTCCTTAGTGGTCTGGTCTCTAGCCCCGGCTTACTATAGGGGAGAACGATGGGGGAGAGTTGTTTCAGCGGGCTGAATGACCATGCTGCTTGTGTATTGGATATGCTGCCTTGTGGGCGGCCTGTTTGTGCTTCTGGCCGTCGTGGGCGGTCTAGATGGCGCAGAGTTTGACTCGGAATTTGAGATGGATGTCGGAGCCGATCGCCGAGATGAGGAGGAGCGATCGCCCCTGCGTCGGCGTCGTGGCCTGTGGCTGCCGATTTTTAGCCTGCGCTTTTGGACGTTTGGCACCTGCTTTTTTGGGCTGTCGGGGATTCTGCTCTCTGCGACAGAGATGGTTGCGGCGACGGTGGTGCTGACGTCTGTCGGGATTGGGGTGATCTGTGGCAGTATAGTGGCGATCGCCCTGCGACAACTGGGTCGCCGCCGCATCGATAGTTTAGTGCGTTCTACCGACTATGTCGGTCTTTCAGGAACGGTGGAAATTCCCTTTGATGCTAATAGTCGAGGCAAGATTCAGCTTCAAATTCGCGGAACGACGTTAGGCGTTATGGCGCTGACGGACGATCCCAACGGATTTCAGGTGGGCGATACGGTGTTCATTGTCAGCATGAGCAAGAATCGCGTTTGGGTGGTCTCTCAACAGGATGCGATCGGACAACTGCCGGATGCTGCCCCGCCCGATTGCCCCTAGGTGTGAGGTGCAAGCTAGATGTAGGTTCTACTCTGGCACCTTCTGGAATCTGTAGCGGTTTTTCAAGTCCCTTCATCCTCAATGGTTGTTATGACTAATTTTCAGCTTTATTCCATGACGGGCTTCCCGCCAGTCCAAGCTAACTATGTTGCCCAGGTTCCCGGTAGCGCTCCGGCCCCTGCGCGCCGCAATGATGATCAGCTGAGTACCGCGTTGCCCATCGCCTTTTCCCTGTTTTTTGTGGTGTTGGTGATTTGGTTTCTCAACAACTTTTTGAAAATTTGCAATCCCAATGAAATCCTCATTCTGTCTGGACGCAAACACCGCACGGATGAAGGACAAGACCAGGGCTACCGGGTGATTTTTGGTGGGCGGGTGATTGCTATCCCCATTCTAGAAACGGTGAAGCGCATGGATATGACCACCATTCCGGTGGTGGTGGAAGTGCGCAATGCCTATTCCAAAGGGGGAACACCGCTGCATATTCAAGCGATCGCCAATGTGAAAATCTCCAGCAACCGTCAGCTTGTGGGCAATGCCATCGAACGATTCCTCGATCGCGATCGCTCCGAGATTACCCGCGTGGCTCGCGAAACCCTAGAGGGAAATTTGCGGGGGGTGGTGGCGCTGCTCACGCCGGAGCAAATCAACGAAGACCGTTTGGAATTTGCCGAACGCATGACCAGTGATGTGGCGAAAGACCTCTCTAAGCTGGGTTTGCACATTGATACCCTGAAGATTCAAAGCGTGGCGGATGATGTGGACTACCTCAGTTCCATCGGGCGGCGGCGCATTGCTCAGATTGTGCGCGATGCGGAGATGGCAGAGTCGGATGCTGTGGCCGAAGCCGAAAGCATTGAAGCTGGCTGTGAACAGCAGGCCGAGGTGGCCGAACGGCAGGCCATGGCGATCATCCAATCCAAGCAAAATGAGCTGCGCACCATTAAAGCGGAGCTAGAGCAACAGGCGAAGTCGGAGGAAGAGCGGACGGATGCAGCCGGACGGGAAGCTCGGGCTCGGGCTGAGCAACTGTTGCAAACCGTGCGGGCGGAGTTGGAACGTCTGCGCCTAGAAGCCGATGAAGTGCTGCCTGCTGAAGCCGATCGCCAGGCCAAGGAACTCATGGCCCGAGGTCATGCAGCTCCCTTGGCAGAAAATGCCAAAGCCTCTGCCCAGGTGAACAATCTGCTCAATCAGGTGTGGATGGATACGGGGGCTAACGCGTCCGAGGTGTTCTTGATTCAGCAAATTGAGATGGTGCTGAAGGAAGCGGCCCAAATTCCCCAGCGGGTGGAACTGCACAACATCAACGTGATTGACAATGGCGACGGGAAAGCGATCGCTAGTTTGGTGAATGCCTATCCAGAAATGGTGCGTCAGTTCCTAGAACGGGTGGATCAAACCCTCGGTTTAAATGTCACCAGCACCCTCAACCGTCAGCGCCCCCAAGCGCAGCTTGCTAACCCCTCGACCCCCTCGATACAGGAGTCCTCCCAATGACCGCTATTATTGTCACCATCCTAGGATTGTTGGGCTTAGGTACCGGAGCCACGGTCTTTATCATTCGCAATCTCTACTATGTGTGCCAACCCAGTGAAGTGCTCATTTTTGCGGGCAGTTCGCGCACGGTGAGCGATGGTCGTCGTATTGGCTATCGCTTGGTGAAGGGGGGCAGCAGTCTGCGAACGCCTTTGGTGGAACGGGCTCTGCGCATGGATCTCAGCAACATGATCATCGAGCTACGGGTCTCCAATGCCTATTCCAAGGGCGGCATTCCCCTAACCGTGGAAGGGGTGGCCAACATTAAGGTGGCGGGGGAAGAACCCACCATCCACAACGCCATCGAGCGTCTGCTGGGCAAGAGCCGTAAGGAAATTGAATCCATTGCCAAGGAAACCCTAGAGGGTAATCTGCGCGGTGTCTTAGCTAGCCTCACCCCTGAGCAGGTGAATGAAGATAAGATGGCATTTGCCAAGAGTCTGCTCGATGAAGCAGAGGACGACCTGGAGCAAATGGGCCTGGTGCTGGATACGCTGCAAATTCAGAATATTTCTGATGAGGTGCGCTATCTAGACTCTATTGGTCGTAAGCAAAGTGCGGATTTGCTGCGCGATGCCCGGATCGCAGAAGCCCAAGCGCGGGCCGAATCGGCGATCACCTCGGTCAATAATGCGAAGCGCACGGCCCTGAAGCGGTTGGATCGCGACATTGCCATTTCCCAGGCCGATGCCGAGCGCCGTATGCAAGATGCCAAAACTCGTCGTCAAGCGTTGATTGCCGAAGCCGAAGCAGCGATCGCCTCTGAGGTGGCCCGCACCCAGGCCGAACTGCCGGTGCAGCAAGAGCGCATTAAGCAGGTGATTCAGCAACTGCAGGCGGATGTGGTGGCTCCAGCGGAGGCAGACTGCAAACGAGCGATCGCCCGTGCCCAGGGGGATGCCGCCAGCATCATTGAAGATGGCAAGGCCCAGGCCGAAGGGACGCGCCAACTGGCAGAATCCTGGAAAATGGCTGGCCCCAATGCTCGGGAAATCTTCCTGCTGCAAAAGCTAGAGATCTTGCTGAAAACCATGAGCGCCACGGTGCCGCCGCTGTCGGTGCAAAATGTCACGGTGATTGATGCTTCCCAAGGGGGAACGGTGCCACAGTTGGCATCCTTGAATGAACAATTGCGTGCTTCCACCGGCATTGACCTAGCTCAAACTGTCCGCAATCTCACCCGCTCGGAGGAGCAGCCGCCCTCCAGCTAGCGTTCCAGTGCTTCCATGGCGAACTTGTCCATACGGCCGGGGCATATAGTCTGGGATGGTTGATCCCTAGTCCCCAAGGGGACTAGGGATTTTTGCTTTTCTTAATATTTCTACTCAATCCGAGGTGGGTCTAGATGGGGCATGAATTCGGCTGGATTGTGGCCCTAAAGGGAGCGATCGCCCCGTTTGATCCCGGTGTCAGTTTTGACGTAGATTGTCCTACTAGCACCACCTGTGAATTTCCATTGGGTTTGAGGTCAGTGCGCTATGCGGTCCCCAAACCTGGTAGATTTGAGCGAGAGCAAGCAACACATTAGCAAGATTTAGCACGATGAAAGTCCTAGTTATTGGTGGCGACGGCTATTGCGGTTGGGCAACAGCACTGTATCTCTCAAACCGAGGCTACGAAGTTGGGATTTTAGACAGCCTGGTGCGCCGACACTGGGACGCGCAACTCTGCGTGGAAACTCTCACTCCCATCGCGCCCATTCAGCAACGTATTCAGCGCTGGAAAGATTTGACCGGCAAGTCCATTGATCTCTTCGTTGGAGACTTGACGGATTACACGTTCCTCAGCGAAGCCATGCATAGCTTCGAGCCGGAAGCCGTGGTTCACTTCGGGGAACAGCGATCGGCTCCCTTCTCCATGATTGACCGCGAACATGCGGTGCTCACCCAGGTGAATAACGTGGTCGGCACCCTCAACCTGCTCTACGTGATGCGGGAGAGCTTCCCCGACTGCCACTTGGTGAAATTGGGCACCATGGGTGAATACGGTACCCCCAATATCGACATTGAAGAGGGCTACATCACCATTGAGCACAATGGTCGCAAAGATACCCTACCTTATCCAAAACAGCCCGGATCGTTCTACCACCTCAGCAAGGTACACGATTCCCACAACATTCACTTTGCCTGCAAAATTTGGGGGCTGCGCGCCACCGACCTCAACCAAGGCATTGTCTACGGGGTGTTGACCGATGAAACCGGCATGGATGAACTGCTGGTGAACCGGTTGGACTATGACGGCGTGTTTGGGACGGCGCTGAACCGCTTCTGTATCCAAGCGGCGGTGGGTCATCCGCTGACGGTCTATGGATCGGGGTCGCAAACCCGCGCCATGCTCGATATTCGCGATACGGTGCGCTGTGTGGAACTGGCGATCGCCACGCCGGCTAACCCTGGAGAATTCCGCGTGTTCAACCAATTCACAGAAATGTTCAGCATTCAAGACATCGCTCTGATGATCAAGGGTGCGGGCAATGCTCTGGGGCTGAGCGTAGACATCAAGAGCATCGACAATCCTCGGGTGGAGGCAGAAGAGCACTACTTCAACGCCAAGAACACCAACCTGCTGGATCTAGGGCTGCAGCCTCACCTCCTGTCTGATTCCTTGCTGGATTCGCTCCTCAACTTCAGCATCAAGTACAAAGATCGGGTGGATGAGTCGCAAATTCTCCCGAAGGTCACCTGGCGGTAACCTGGTTGCAGGGCGATCGCTTCTTCTGGGGGCGATCGCCTGACCTGACTGACCTTAGGGTGGTGTACATCGGCGTCTCGATGGGGCACGTGGGTTGGTCTAGGTTGGGACGTACTGTACTTGCTGTACGTCTTGATGCTGTGATGCTTGTTGTCTTGTCCTACTTACAGTCCCCTCATCCCGTTCTAAGTCATGCGCATTGCCCTATTCACTGAAACCTTTTTACCCAAAGTTGATGGCATCGTTACCCGTCTCAAGCATACGGTGGAGCACCTACAGCGCTTGGGTGATCAGGTGTTGGTGGTGTCGCCGGATGGTGGCTTAACGGAATATAAAGGGGCAAGAATTTACGGGGTGCCGGGGTTCCCCCTGCCGCTCTACCCAGAACTTAAGCTAGCCCTGCCGCGGCCGTCCATTGGGCAGACCATTGAAGAATTTCAGCCGGACTTAGTGCATGTGGTCAACCCAGCGGTTTTGGGGTTGGCGGGGCTGTTCCATGCCAAGAACCTCAAGGTGCCCTTGGTGGCGTCCTACCATACCCACTTGCCCAAGTATTTGGAGCATTACGGGCTGGGAATGCTGGAAGGGGTGATGTGGGAACTGTTGAAGGTGGCGCACAATCAGGCAGAAATTAATCTCTGTACCTCCACGGCGATGCAGGAGCAGCTCACCACCCACGGCATTGAGCGAGTGGCGGTGTGGCAGCGGGGCGTGGATACGGAGTTATTCCAGCCCCATCTCACCTGTGCCGAGATGCGATCGCGCCTCAGTCAAGGGCATCCTGAGAGTCCCTTGCTGCTCTACGTAGGACGGCTGTCGGCGGAGAAGGAAATTGATCGGATTCGTCCGGTGCTAGAGGCAATTCCCAATGCTCGTTTGGCGTTGGTGGGCGATGGCCCCTACCGGGCCGATCTTGAGAAACATTTTGCTGGAACACCGACCCATTTTGTGGGCTATTTAGAAGGGCTAGACCTAGCCACGGCGTTTGCCTCGGCGGATGCGTTTATTTTCCCCTCTCGGACAGAAACCTTGGGACTAGTGCTGCTAGAAGCGATGGCGGCCGGCTGCCCGGTGGTGGCGGCCAACTCCGGCGGCATTCCCGACATTGTCACCGATGGTGTGAACGGCTATCTGTTTGATCCGATGGATGACTATGGGGCGATCGCTGCCACGCAACGCCTGCTTTCGCAACAGGCTGAGCGGGATACCCTCCGGCACAATGCCCGTTTAGAGGCAGAGAAGTGGGGCTGGTCGGCGGCTACGCGACAGCTTCAAGGCTTTTATCAAGAGGTGGTGAGCAACTACCGCTCCCTGCCGTCGGCGGCGTAATCTATCGACGCGGCTCTGATGGGGTGCCTGCGCTGGGTCACATCTTGCTCGATCAGCCTACACTACCCCAGTTCGTTGAAGAATCTCACCCATGCGGCGCACTTGCTTGGCCCATGTCCAGTCCTGCATAAACTCGGCGGCGGCTTGCCCCTTTTGGCGGGCCGTGGAGCGATCGCTGTAGACCTGTTCCAACGCCTCCACGATCTCATCCACATCGGATTCACCCCAGCCCTCAACGCCCACAAACGGCGCAATGGGCTGCACGGGAGCTTGGTGGCGGAGGGGATAACAATGCTCGCCGATGATATCCAAATGACCGGTATTGGCGGAAAGAATCGTGGGAATGCCGCAGGCCAGGCACTCCATGGCTGCTAGGTTAGTACCGCCTTCCCCCCGATTGGGAAAAACGGCGACATCGGCTTCTCGGATCACTTCCCCCATCAGGTAGTTAGGAATGGGGCCAATATCTATGACCTGTTGAGGTGGAATGCCGTTGGCGGCCAACCAAGGTTTGACCTGAAGGCGGCGCTGGGCATCGATGGTCGGTAGACCCTGAACATGACTGCGGTCTATGCCCTGCATGAACTGGGGCCAAAAATTATGCCAGGCGGTGAGCAGGAGGGTGTCGGGATGTCGTTCCACGAAGCGGCGCACGGCCGCCACCACAAGATCCTGCCCCTTGCGATATTCCAGCTTGCCGCCGGAGAAGATCACGAAGCGATCGCCCAGGAGTCCTGATTTGGGGCCCGGATGGAAACGGGTGGGGTCGATGCCCTGGGGAGAGGCATAGGCGTGATCAAGACCCGCTGCCCGCAAGACCGTTTCGTTCCATTGGGAGCCAGCGATCAGCAGCTCATACTGACGTCCCCGAGCGATCGCCTCCGGTGGCAGATGGGTATCTTCGAGGAAAATCACCCCCAGATTGCGATCGCCCCGCAGCTTGGGCATGAGTCCGCCTTGGAGGCCATTGCCTAGGGCATGGAGCACCGGCACATTCAGCTGGAGCTGTTTACCGGGGTTGGCGTCTAGGAGCGCTTGCAGGCGTTGGTATTCCGCAACGATCGGTTCTAGGAGCGATCGGTGTAGGGGATTGAGCTGATCGATGGCCTCGGATTTAGCCAGCAGCACGGGCGCGAAGTCGGGCATCTGCTGAAGCTGAAGGACGAGGTTGATGCCAAAATTTCCCCAGCCGGTCATCAGGCTCATGGGCCAGCCTACGCCCAGGATGTGTTTGGTAGGCGTGGGGGCGGGCGGTGTCATCGGGTAGTGCTCCTGAAGCTGGGCGAGGAGTTGGGCGATCGCCGGTTGCCAGTCATTAGCCTGGGTTTGGCGGAAGAGACGCAGGGTGGGATACCAGGGGCTATCGGGGCGATCGCTCAACCAGCGCCAGTCGCAGGAGAGGTGGAGGAGTACCCAGGTGGGTTTGCCTAGGGCCCCGGCTAGATGGGCAATCACGGTATCGACGGTGATCACCAGATCGAGTTGGGCGATCGCTCCAGCGGTGTCGGCCAGGTCGGTGAACTGGGAGCCCAGGCTAATCACCCCTGCCCGATCGAGGACAGCCTGTTCCTCGGGTAAGACGTCTTTTTGCAGGCTGTAGAGGTTCACGGACGCCAGAGACGCCAGAGAGAGTAGGGGTTTCAGGTCATCTAGGGAACAGGAGCGCTGCTCGCCGGTTTTGCTCAAGCGGTTGGCTGTCCACACGATCCCAATGTTGGCACGACGGGGATCGTGAGCAGGGAGGGGACCCAGGGTTTCCGGGGGGGGCAGCAGATAGGGGCAGGCGGCGGGGATGGTCTCTAGAGTGGTGCCGAAGATGCGGGGCAGGCTCATGAAAGGCGCTTGGTAGGTCACGCCGTCCGGTACCTGACCGAGTTCAAACACCTGGATATCTCCCCCAAGGCTGGCGGCTAGGGTGCGGAATAGACGTCCTAGACCCGGCTGATGGCATTCAATCCACAGGCGATCGCACCTGGCCTGCACCTGAGGTAGATAGCGCACCATTTGGATGGCGTCTCCTAGCCCCTGTTCGGTATAAAGCAACAGGGTTCCGCGCACCTCGTCTCCCGTCCACATGGGTTGCTGGAACTGCCGGGGCGGACAGTCGGGATGCTGCCAGCGCCATTCGTAGTCCTCCCAGCCCTGGGTGAACTGGCCCAGTTTGAGCAAGACGGCGGCCCGGCCACAGCGTGCTTCCAAGTGGTTGGGCTCCAAGGCCAGAGCCCGGTTGTAGTAGTTGAGAGCTTCTTCTAGGCGATCGCCCCGTTTGAGGGCGCTGCCCCAACTGTTGTAGCCGTCGGCATAGTTGGGTTTGAGGGCGATCGCTTGTTGATACTGCTGAATGGCATCGTCGATGCGGTCTTGTCCTTGGTAGAGGGTGCCGAGGTTGTGCCAGGCTTCGGCATAGTCGGGCTTGAGGGCGATTGCTTGTTGATAGTGCCCTTGGGCTTGCTCCGTCTGTCCAGCTTTGTCGAGGGCGACGGCTAGGTTATTGTGCAGTTCGGCATAGTGGGGCAGGCGGTCTAGGGCTTGCTGATAAAGAGCGATCGCCTCGTCTAGCTCACCGGATTGGTAGGCAATCACTCCCAGGAGATGCATGGCGTTGCCGTCTTGGGGATAGCGATCGCGGAGTTGTTCGTACAGGGCTTTGGCGGCTTCTAGCTGACCGGCTTGGTGCTGGGCGACGGCGGTTTTTAGCAGGGCTGACCGGGAGGGGCGATCGCTGGCGGCTGGGACGATCTGGGGTGAAGTTGCAGTGATTGACCGATGCTGGGCTGGATCCACAGGTGTGGACGGTGGAGCCAGGAAGGATGGGGTGGTCAGGGCGGTAGCGATCGCTGCTATGACCGGCGACCAATCTCCCGATGTGGTTTGGCGGAACAGGCGAGCGGTGGGATACCAGGGGCTGTCGGAGCGGTCGACCATCCAGCGCCAGTCGGCCATGGCGGGCAATAGAACCCAGGTGGGTTGCCCCAGGGCTCCGCTCAGGTGGGCCACGGCGGTATCGACGGTGATCACTAGATCTAACTGGGCGATCGCGGCGGCCGTTTCTGCCAAGTCGCTGAGCGCCCCACTCAGATCGATCACGCCATGGGCTCGTAGCCAGGCTTGATCCTCGGGATTAGGATCTTTTTGCAAACTGTAGAGCTGTAGGCCAGGCTGCTGGGCGATCGCCTGCCAATGGTCGAGGGGGCAGGAACGTTTACTGCCGGTTTTGTTCACCGGATTGGCGGCCCAGACGATGCCCAGCTTGCGGATGCCGGGAGGCGTGGCGGGCAGGGTGAGCTGGGTCGTGGGGGGTACTGATAGGTAGGGCACCTGGTTGGGTAAGGTATCCAGGGTGATCTGCAGTAACCATGGCAAACTCATCAGGGGGGCGTGGCAGTCAAACTCAGGCAGGGGTTCACCCCGGATCACCCACTGGTCAACGCCTGGCACAGTTTGAAAGAGGCGCATCAACACGTCTCGGCATTCCAGCACCACCCGTCCTCCCAGGGCGATCACCAAGGGCACAAAGCGCATCGCCTGAATGGCATCGCCCAAGCCCTGTTCATCGTGGAGCAAGAGGGTTTTTCCGGCAAAGCGATCGCCCGTCCATAGGGGCTGGAAAAAATCCCGAGGTGGACAATAGTCGTACTTCCAGCGCCATTCATAGCCGGCAAAGCCTTCTAGGAAATTGCCCATGCGCAGGTGCAGGGCGGCGCGACCAAACTGGGCATCTACATGGTCAGGATCGAGGGCGATCGCCTGTTCATATTTCTCCATCGCGGCGGGCAATTGCCCCATTTCGGTCAGCAAATAGCCCCAACTGCTGTAGGCATGGGCATAGGTGGGATCGATGGCCAGCGCCCGCTCATAGCAGGGAATGGCCTCCTCACAGCGGTTCTGGATGCGGAGCACGGAGCCGAGGCTGCGCCAGGCTTTCGCATAGTCCGGTCGCAGGGCGATCGCTGCCTGAAACTGCTCGGCTGCTTCGGCATATTGCTGACGGCGCTTATAGATTGTGCCTAGGTTCAAATGGGCTTCGGGATAGTCTGGTCGCAGGGCGATCGCTTGTTGAAAGGCCGCGATTGCCTCCTCGGATTGCTCTAGGTTTTGCAGGGCCGAGCCCAGGTTATAGTAGCCCTCGGCATAGGTGGGCTTGAGCGCCAGGGCCCGCCGCAAATAGTCTGCGCCCTCGGCATAGCGCTGCTGTTGGCACACTAAAGTCCCCAGCAGTTGCAGCGCCTCCATGTGATCGGGGTCTTGCTGCAAAATGCTTTGGTAGAACGGTGCGGCTTGCTCCAAGCGACCGGCTTGATGATGGACAAAGCCCTGTTGGATTACAGACAGGTGAGGCTCGACGGGCTGGGCTGGGCTGGGATCCGCAGACGGCTTGGGGCTGCGGGGCAAGCCTCCCTGGGCGATCGCCCTTCCCACGTTTGCAATCACCGTTGACCAATCACCGGGCTGGGGTTGGCGAAACAAGCGCGCCGTGGGATACCAAGGGCTATCCCGACGCTCATCCAACCAGCGCCAGTCCGGCTGGGTCGATAGCAAAATCCACACCGGTTTCCCCAGGGCTCCGGCCAAATGGGCCACGGCTGTATCGACGGTGATCACCCCATCGAGTTGACTGATGGCGATCGCTGTATCAGCAAAGTCCTGCACATCATCGCCCAAGTCCAGTACCTCACCCTGGGGAGCGAGGGTGGCTAATTCCGACCGGCGATCGCCCACTTGCAGACTATAAAACAGACATTTGGGCTGAGCCAGCAGCGGCTGCAAGAGCGCCGCAGGGCAGGTGCGGTATTGATCATCTGGGTTGCCAGCACTGCCCGCCCACACTAAACCGATGCGGCGATGGCTGGGAACCTGCTCTGCAAATGTAGCTATGCGGGCGGCGATCGCTTGGGCGCGGGTGTCCCAGAGCGGGGCTAGATCGATGTAGGGAATGGGCGCAGGAATCGTTTCTAGGGTGGTGCCCAGCAGATGGGGCAGGCTCATCAGGGCGGCGTGCTGCTGTACCTGACCGGCATCGATGGCGCTACCCGCCGTTTCCACGCCGGGCACAGATTGAAATAGGCGCACCAACGGCGACGGACAGCCCACCCACACCCGCCCACCCCGCTGCACCACCGCCGATACGTAGCGGATGAACTGGATGGCATCGCCAAAGCCTTGCTCAGCGTGCAGCAAAATAACTTGCCCTTGGAGGGGGCTGCCGTCCCATCTGGGTTCCGGGAGAGGCCGGTCTCGCCGTCGCCATTCATACTCCGTAAATCCGGCGGCCAGGTCGCCCGATCGCAGGAGCGCCATGGCCAGGTTGACGTGGGTATCGGCATGGTCGGGCTGCAGGGCGATCGCTTGTCGGTAGTAGTCAACAGCGCGGGACAGATCTCCCAGGGCTAGGTAGATAGAGCCTAGGGCATCGTAGGCTAGGGCCAGACTGGGATCGAGGGCGATCGCTTGCTCATAGGCGGCGATCGCTTGGTGAGTTTCTCCTAGCTGCTGCAGAGCCGTGCCTAGGTTGAGATGAGCCTTGGCATAGTCAGCCTTGAGGGCGATCGCCCGTTGGTAGTGACGGATGGCCTGGGACAGATCCTGTTGCTTATGGCAGACGGTGCCAAGGTTGTGGTGCAGCAGGGCATCTTGCGGGTCGAGGGCGATCGCCTGCTGGTAGTGTTGGGCAGCGGCGGCGTAGTCCTGCTGGTCATCTAGTGCGGCGGCCAGTTGCGCTTGCAGGGTGGCGGCGGCTACGCCGCGGTCTAGAGCTTGTTGATAAACTGCGATCGCCTCGCTGATTTGATGGTGTCGATGATAAAGACGGCCTAGGGAGAGATAGAGATGGATCTGGGTGGGCTCGGTAGCGATCGCCTCCTGGTAGGCGTTGAGGGCCAGCGGCAGATCCTGGGTTTGCTCCGCTAAGGTGCCTAAGAGCTTCAGGGCCTCGGTATGGCTAGGATGTTGGGCTAACACCTGACGGTAGAGCTGAGCTGCCTCATGCCATCGACCGGCTTGGTGGTGTTGGAGGGCAGTTTGTAGGTGATCAGAGCTGGAAAAAGACATGCCCAAGGGTCTATGGCAACAACGGGAGCAAGAGGGTGCAGGTGTGTTCAAAGCCCATCTCCCATCCTGGAGGGGTGGGGTGAGGATCTTCAATCTGGGGCAATCAACCCGATGGCTAGGATACCCAAGAGCGATCGCCCTTCGATCTAGACCGCGAGTTCTCCCCAGAACAGAGCTTGCTCCTCAGCATAATCTATCTCTTTGTAGAGGCGGTCAACGGAGATCCGTGGCACAATCAAAGCAAGACCTACAGGCCCTATCACCACCGCGTCTCACCGTTCGGCTGAATCGTCTAGATCCGACACCCTGACGAGTGGTTGTGATCAGTAGTCCTGATTATAGAAAATCCCTCACGGCACAACTCTACCCAATGAGGGATTGCTAAGTCGAACTCATTACGAGTATGATATAGAAGTTCGAGAGCGATCGCTCCGGCTGGTGTTGACACCCATGCTGGTTACCAAAGCCCGATCCGCTGCCCGATCCGCTGCAAGCACGGAGGGGTTAAGGCAAGCGAGGCGATCCCTAAGATTTGCCCGATTTTTCCATCCACAGACGATCTATCAGGAGACATACGTATGACAGCTACGACTTCTCGCGCAACCACTGGACGCTTTTACCCCACCCGGATTGATCTGGCGATGGAGGTGCGATCGCAGGTTGCAGACTTGCTCAACAAAACCTTGGCTGCCACCCTGGATCTGAAAACTCAGACCAAGCAAGCCCACTGGAACGTCAAAGGCATGGACTTCTATCAACTCCATGAACTGTTTGACGAAATGGCAGGCGAACTGAACGAATATGTGGATATGGTAGCCGAGCGGATCACCGCCTTGGGGGGCACCGCCCTGGGAACTGCCCGCATGGCGGCTAGCAACTCCATCCTGCCTGAATATCCTACCGAGATTGTGGAAGGCGTTGAGCATGTGACGGCGTTGGCTGAACGATTTGCGCTCTATGCCTCCCATGTGCGGGAAGCGATCGATGTCACCGACAATGCTGGTGATGCCGACACCGCCGATCTCTATACCGAAATCTCCCGCACCATCGACAAGCGCCTCTGGTTCCTCGAAGCCCATTTGGTGAACAAGGGTAGTCTTGCCTAGGCTGACGACTAGGGTTTTCTTGAAGCTTTAGTTGCACAGACGATCGCCCACTCCTCTAATCTGGGGAGTGGGCGTTTTGCAATGATGATTTCTAGGGTGTATGACCTCTATGGCCTTTCAACTTAGCTCACTTCACGAGTCGGATGCGGCTCAATTTAATGCGTTGGTTTGCCAGTGTTTTGTAACCCCAGTTGATCGTGAAGCCCGCTATCTTCAACGGATTGGGCTAGACAATATGCGGGTGTTGCACTATGGATCGCAGCTTGTGGGTGGGCTAGCAACTCTGCCGATGGGGCAGTGGTTTGGAGGCAAGCTGGTTCCCATGGTGGGAATTGCGGCGGTGTCGGTGGCTCCAGAATGGCGCGGGCAAGGGGCCGCGCTGGTGCTCATGCAAGAGACGCTGCGGGAGCTACAGGATCGCCATGTCCCTATCTCAACGCTGTATCCAGCCGTGCAGCGTCTCTATCGTCAGGTGGGCTATGAGCAAGGCGGTACCCGCTATCGGTGGCACATCGACTGCGATCGCATCCAGGTGACCGATCCGCCCTTGCCGGTGAGTCCTATGGCGGTTGATATAGCCAGGCTGCGATCGCTTCAGCAGCAGCAGGCTGCCTATCACAACGGCCATCTCGATCGCGCCCCAGTTCTCTGGAACAATCTCCTCGACATGTCGAAACAAGCTCTTTTCCTCTATCAGTTTGGCCCCACGGATCAGCCCCAGGGCTACGTAGCATTTCACCAAGGTCGTCAAGGCGATCGCACCCAGATTGATGTATTAGATTGGGTGGTTACCAGTCCCGCTGCTCTGAAAACACTCTGGGCCTTTCTGGGCTCCCATCGATCGCAAATTGATCAGGTACAGTGGCGCAGTGGGTTAATTGATCCTCTTGCCCTAGGGTTGCCAAACCAAGAGGCTAAACCGGGGGATGGCGATCGCTGGATGGTACGCATTGTCGATGTTGTACGGGCTTTAGAATGTCGCGGCTATCCCCTAAACCTCACGGCGGATCTCTACCTCACGGTGCAGGATGATTTATTGTCGGCTAATACCGATACCTTCCGGCTCTCCGTCGCCAATGGGCAAGGACAGGTGACCCGTCAGGCAGGGGAGGGGCTGTCGCTCTCGATTCAGGGGCTGGCAGCGCTCTATACCGGTCTCTTTTCTCCAACCCAACTACGCTGGATGCGCTGGTTGGAGGGGAGTGATCAGGCCGTGGCGATCGCCACCCAGATGTTTGCCACCGGCTCTCCCTGGATGCCCGACTTTTTCTAGGGGATGCGGTGCTGGTTGCCGGAAGAACAGCGGCTTCTGTCCGTTCGGAGATATACTTTAGGCAAGTTAGCCTAGGTCTAACATGTTGTCCTTGCTAGTCAGCCGGTGGCAAGGCGTGGCATGAGGCTGTAGTCTTAACTCACCAAGGCTTATCATCCCTTGCAACCTGGAACGTGATTGCAAACTCTATGGCAGATCCAGAGCATCTTGCTACCCTCAAAAAGGGCATTGATTTTTGGAATCGTTGGCGACAAGAATCCTGTGTTTCTAAGGTTGACCTCAGTGGGGTTAACCTTAGTGAACTGAGCCTCGGCGGCATTAATTTCAGTGGGGTCGATCTATTTGAAGCGGTTCTCTTACGGGTCGATTTAAGTGAAGCGAACCTCAGCCGTGCCAATTTGACCGGAGCCCAGCTTTTAGCAGCCGATCTCAGCGCGGCTAATCTGAGTCGCGCCAACCTCACCTATGCCCAACTGGGGGCGGCGGATCTCAGTGAAGCCAACTGTAATCGCGCCATTTTCCATGGCGCTGACCTCAGCGCCACCGATCTGAGCGATGCCAACCTCAGTCGTGCCGTGTTGACCGAGGCAGATCTAGGGGTTGCTGACTTGACGGATGCCATTCTCAAGCGGGCAGACTTGAGTAAGGCCGACTTGACAGGGGCTCGCCTCTGTCGGGCTAATCTGCACGATGCCATTTTTGAACATACGATCCTGGATAAAGCCGATTTGCGGGGTGCCAATATGCCCAGCACCGCCATTCGTTAACGCGATCGCCCACACCCTTGAATGGATGGTCGGACGCGGTGGGCGGCGTTTTCGGTTTACACCATCAGCTCATTATCCCTACTGTGTTTATGACTGTTCAAGTTCGTTTTTTGCCCGATAACATTGCGATCGCTGCCGAGGCTGGTGAACCCTTGCTGCAAGTGGCTGAACGGGCTGGTATCAGCATTCCCACGGGTTGCCTGATGGGTTCCTGCCATGCCTGTGAAGTAGAACTGGAGGACGGTCGGGTGATTTGTTCCTGTATCTCCGCCGTGCCGCCGGATTGCGCAGACTTGACCATCAACCTCATGGTAGACCCAACCTGGTAGGCTACATAAGCAGCGATCGCTCTTCTAGCAAATCGTGGTCTGCTCAGCGTGGAACAGGTAGGATGCGTGAGGCGCAGCCGTAACGCATCAAAACCTTATGGGAAGAGGGTTGAGCGTCGTCGAAACCCGGCAAGTTCCAGTAGGATGGGTTAGGCGCAGCCGTAACCCATCCAAGCCTCACGAGCTGAACGTTAGCCGAAGGCTCTCGATCGCCCGGCCTATTATGTTGAAAGGTTTGATGCACTATGTCTCATCTCGGACGGGGTATGCAACCGGCAGCACCAACCTCGCCAATCCTACGCCGGGCCGAATCAACCACCCAAAGCGCGATCGCTCTGGGAAGTAATCTGGGTGATTCCTACCAAATTTTGCAGGCTGCCTTTGATGCCCTAGCGCAGACTCCCCATATTTCCCTGCTTGCCCGGTCATCGATCTACCAAACAGCCGCAGTGGGGCCGCCTCAACCGGACTATCTCAATGCCTGCGCGATCCTGGAAACCAGCTTGACCCCCGAGGCATTGCTGAGCACGTTATTGATGATCGAAGCCCAGTTTGGCCGCGTGCGGCGAGAACGCTGGGGCCCCCGCCTGCTGGATCTAGATTTGCTGCTCTTTGGCGATCGCTGCCTGCAGACGCCGACGCTCCAAATCCCTCACCCACGCATGGGCGATCGCGCCTTCGTCTTAGTCCCCCTAGCAGAAATCGCTGGAGACTGGCTCGATCCCACCACCGGACAGGCGATTGCCCATCTCGTGCAGCAGTGTGATTGTTCCGGTATCCAGCGATGGGAGGGTTAGCGATTGGGATGCTAGCGATGGCTAAGTAGAACTACTTAAGAGCCGCCTGCTCTAGTTCATTCAACCGCAGTCGCATGGCCCGCTGCCAGGGCTCAACCCCAAGGCGGCGGATGATGTAGTCAGCCACAAATAACGGTAGTCCCATCGATCTCACGCGTGCCTGAATTCGCGCTAGGCGATCTTGCACCTGAAGCACTTTTTTCTGCAGCGCGGAGGGTGAGAGCACCTCATGACCGCTGAGTTCATAGCCGCGCTCTACCAAGAGGTGAGCAACCTTGGCTTCCACCAACTGCACATCCTTCTTTTTCATCGTCTGCTTCCACTTCTGAGCGTGGCGGGCATCCGGGGCATCGTAGGTGGTGTAGTCTGGATAGCGGAGCATGTGGGCGCTGTAGGATAGCCCAAGAAACTGACAAATCTGGGTGAGGACGGCTTCAGGATCTTGCAACAGCAGCTCATAGCGCACCTCAAGGTAGCGATCGCTGGTTAGCTTAGATTTGAGGGTTGTCCACAAGTCTTCTGCTTCACGCCATCGCTCCACCCCCGTCCAAACATTGCCCGCCCAGCCCATGCCAATGCAGGATGGTGCCACATCCCTAGGATCACGAACGAGGTGAATAAATCGTGCCTCAGGCCAAATCCATAGGAGGCGATCGAAGTGACGATGCACCGTTGCACCCACCTGTTCTTTGCGATCGCGCACCTGCTTTTGTCGCATAAAGTCTTTGACTAAATCAGGGTAGCTCAGCCGATGATCGACATGAAAGTTGTAGGTCTGAAAAATGCGATCGGTGTCTAATAGTTTGTGGTATTCCTGTAGATCAGGCCAGCATCCTGGTGCTGCTAAATGATCCACAATGAACTCGGATTCACTACACCAAGCTAGCTGAGGATGCCCGTTTAGCATCAGCCTAAGCATGGTCGTTCCAGAGCGCTCAGCTCCTACTAAAAAACAGGGAGCACTGAGGGAATTGTTTTGTGTCATTGCAAGCCTGTGCGGGTTCAATTTTAGTTCAAGAGCTTTGTTTAGAATAGCGTAGAGACGCCCATGTTTAGTGCACTTAGACTAGCATGGTTTGATCGTGCTAGACATCTATCTGAAGAAGGATAGTTACGGTTTAATCTAAGGGTGCTAATCCTTCAATGAACAGACGTATTGGAATGAAGTTTGTTGCAAGAAAGTAGTACCCAAATACATCATTGAATAGTCCTAAAATGCTTACCCTGACTCTATGTCCTTGCACCTAACTTCTAGCGTAAAGACTCATAAGAGCCAATCGCAATAATACGGATCTTGCACTTCAATTGTTGATGAAAATCCCTGGATGTTGCGTAACTAACGTATAAATTCTCCTAGGCGATCACAGTAGTTTCCGCTTAGAGCTATTCGTAAAAAGCTTATGGAATGCTTAGGATAAAGAGCTGCAATTCTCATGCTGGATGTCTCGGGTATGCTGAGATGATAATCTCGTTTGTAGAGCCGGCTTCATGGAAGCAAAAGGATGAGGTTGACCTTGCTCGAAGCGACGTTAGGTATGAAAACTGCCCTCATCCTGAAAACTGCTGAATGCAGAGCGGAAGGGGAGCATCCCACTTTTGCAAAAACAGTGCCAAGGGGGAGAATAGAAGGGTAGCCCTAGGGATCACTCGCTATGACACCTGAAGACCAAGAGCG
>NZ_JACSWB010000238.1 GCF_016888135.1 Leptolyngbya sp. CCY15150 | reverse complement strand
CGCCAATAATTAGGTCATCAAAGCCATCACCGTTGACATCCCCGGCACTGCTCACCGAATTACCGGAACGGTCAAATGCTGCTGCGCCATCGAGGCGAAAGCCGTTGCTGCCATCGAGGCTGGAAAGGTTCAAAATAGAGTCGAAGCTCATGGATTTAGATTCCTTAAATGGGGTTTACGGTTCATCCATCCCGATACCCTGAAGCTGATAGGTTGCCTGAGCGCCCATGGTCAGAGGATGGATGGTATTTGAGCGATCGCCTTTGGGTCATCAAGGGCGATCGCTCAAATAAGTGATATGAAAGACACAAAGCAAACCCACGGAGCTAGACGCCGATCCTGTGGCTGCGGAACGGCTAGGACGTTTTTCTAACTCTGTGAACGAGTAACCTTTTTCCCGTTACCCATCCCCCATCGAAATCACTCGACGAATTTCATCAGAACGAAAGCCGATCGCCATGGGAGACCGCACTCCCGGAATTGTCACCACGTCATACAGTTCTGAAACCACGCCGTCGATGCGCAGCGAATGCACCAGGTCGCCACTGCGCAGATCAATCACGCCGATGCCACAGCGCGGTACGGCTCTCTTTTCTGCCAATGCCGCGTCTAACGGCAACCCTTGAAAGCTTTTGTTGTGCCGGGGTTCGGAGAGACCCACAATGGCAAAGTCTCCAGCAAAGGCCAAGCCGCGCAGATAACCAGGGCAAAAAGTTACCGCTTCAAACTGACCGGTCGCAGTATCGATGTAGCCAAACTCGCCCGTTCCAGAGTTCAGCAACCAAAGGCGATCGCGATACCAGCGCGGCGAATGCGGCATCGATAACCCAGTTGCGATGATTTCATTGCTCTCTATATCTATGACACAACCCCCGCCGCTGCGATGGTCACGCCAGCCATCGGCTACATCACTCTGGCTCACGGCGGTGACATAGCGCGGTTGCCCGTCTCGCATCGCTAATCCATTCAAGTGACAGCGATCTTCGGCGGCTAATTTGCTAATAAACGGCGGATGCCACAGCGGCACAAAGCTATGGGTGTCACTGACGGTCGCCAAGCAGCTAAACAGCGTATTGACAAAAATTGGCCGAGGATTGCCCTCCGCCATCACCACATCATGAATATCCAGATCGCCCGTAATGTAAGACATTTGCGGCACATAGACCGCATCATAGCCCTGATAGTCTTGGCCTGGGCTGAGGCTATTCTCAAAGCGCCACAGTTGATAGAGCGTACTCAGGTACAGGCTATTTCCATGTACTGTCAGCCCCATGCAGCGCTCAAACGTGCGTTCAAATACCGATAGCTGACCATTGGGCTGCAACCCAATCCAAAATACCTTTCCGGCTTGATAGGTGGTAAAGGCTAGGCTCAGATTTTGCTCTAATAGCCATGATGTCAGTTGTCGTGAGCCACTCAATTCCAAGCTATCCGGACGGGACGAATGATCTCCCACTATGCTTAACCAATCCTCAATAATAAACAAAACAATTAGCCGTCGCAGCGCTGTGGCATCAATCCCATAAGTAGAGGAGAGGGGCACAATCAATTCAAATTAACGTAAGAATTGATACCGTTTAATGATAGTCTTTACTCACTCTAGTTGGCAAGTTTACTTAATCTAGAGTAAAAACATCAGTGGATTTACTGAATTAAAAATCAGGACTTACGCAAGAACGATGGAGATCGCCAGTTGCTTGAGTTGCGTTATCAAATAGTTGGACAACAGACCATGCTTGATTTGATAAATCGTTTGCCCCCGTTGGTAAGCCATCGTCTTCAAGCGTGTCGAGACGAGGAATGCACAAGCAATGTGATTGCGTTGAATTCGCGCTTTGCGGCACTGGGCCTCTACCCCGGTCACCTGCTTGAGTTTGCGGTGAAACTCCTCAATCGTCCAACGGACGCAAGACACCTCTTGTGCCCCCTTCGTCAAGGTTTGAGTTACGTCGTTTGTGGCGACACATTCCGTTTATCACCGCGCAAATAACGATAAGGATAAAGCTTGCCTTGCGTCAGTCCTGTTGATCTTGCTCAGAGAGGTCTTCATCTGAAGGTCTGGCCTTGATCTCCTGATCCAGGCCCGCCTTTCTGCGCCGCCAACTTCGCCAGTATCAACGTTCCTCTTCAAACCAGTTCACAATCATCAGATCCCCAAAGTCCTGAAAATCTGCAACATTACGAGTCACCAGTCTCAACCCATTGCAAACAGCAATGCTGGCAATTTGACCATCAACAAACGCAGGTGTTTTGCCAATCTTGGATAGTCTTGCCCGTTTTTCCGCGTGCCAGCGTGCCGCGTTCAGGTCATCGTCAAAAACAGGCAAAATCAACACCGACTCTTGACTATATTTCCAGAGATAGTCCTGCCGTTTAGAGGAAGGCAAACGCCAACAGCCGTAAAGGATTTCATACCACTACGCTTGCTACCCCTACCTCAGCTTTATGTTGCGTTAGCTTGCTCAAAACGTTCTCATTGGGTACGGGACGGCATGGCTCAGAGAGAATGTTAGAGTTGAGTAAAAATCGAATTGTCACAGCTCGATCTCCCGCCCCGGACTGCGATCTCTGAGATTAGCAAAGTCCTTGTCAGTAAACTCAATACCTTCTCTCTCAAGGGCTGCCCTGAAATGTAGAATCCCTTGCCAGAACTGTTCACCACGATTTTCATCGATCTGGTCTTGCTGAGTGTTTTTTGACAGTTTCATCTGGAGCGCATTCAAAAGTGACGTCTGCTCATCTACCGACAACTCATCAACAGCCTGAAGAATTTCCTGTAACGTCATGGTTCCACCTTCCTATCAAATCGACAGTCTCGTCCTAGCGTCTAACCCCCTTTATGGTGAGCGTTCAGGTTATCGAGAACCAGTTGCTTCTCCATCACGTCATCCCCTCCAAATCAAAGCCCACCTTGGCTCATTGAATCTTAATCTCCTGATCCAGTTTTGCGGCCTCCCTCATCTGCTCTGCCAACGCCGCCATCTTCTCCTCAAACGGCACCCCGTCATCCTCCTCCTCGGGAATGCCCCCATAGCGCCCTGGCGTCAGCACAAAATTATGCTTCTCAATGTCACGCTTCCACTGGTGATAGGTGCCCGCGATCGCCAACGTCGACCTCAAGTCCTCTCTGCTTCTAGTCGATCCAAAATCTGCTGTAAAGCCGCCTTTAGGATAGGCAGATCTAACTGAGTGGTTTGCCATACCGTCTCCACATCCACCCGAAAATACTCATGAATGACGGCATTTCGCATTCCTCGAATCTGGTGCCATGGGGTCTCCGGATCTGTCGAACTCAGCGATCGCACTGGCCACCGCTTCTCCAATCACGGCCAAACTGTAAAGCACGGCTCGCCATGCTTGCCGATGTTGAGAAAATGCCTCAATGGTTAAGCCTGTGATGGTTTCCACCACCACAGCAATCTCGGTTAGCATATCCCGCACCCGCAGTTCAAACTCCCTAGACTGCACGAATAGCCTCCTTTAACACCGTTTCCCGCAGATGGGGGCGCAGTGAACTAGGGGTGCCCACATCCACCGAACAACCCAAAAGCTCCTCCAAATACCCCTTCAGCCCCAGCAAGGTAAATAATCCCACCGGGCGGGTGAACTCCACTAAAAAATCTACATCACTGTTTGCCGTCGCTTCATCCTGTGCCACAGAGCCAAACAGAAACAGCGCCTTAACTGCGAATTCATCAAGGCGATCCTTGTGAGCACTCAGTTTATCAAGAACCAGTTGCTTCTCCATCAAGTCATCCCCTCCAAATCAAAGCCTACCTTAGCTAAGTGCTTATATTCAGCAGCATCAATGTTCTTCCGCAGCTTGTCCGTTGCTTTCCAGAGCTTCTGCTCCAGCGAATCGTTGTTTTGGGTTTTAGCGTTCTTCGCTGTGGGCATACCGGCTTATACTCATACAAGAGTCCCCTAAGCGTATGTCTGATGCTCCCTAGGTTGCAACAGCAATAAAAGCAAGATGCCATCAAACTTAGACCTGTGCGATTCTATCCCCTCCATGACGGGTTAGCGGTTTGAGCTGTTCATTGAGACAGTCAATGAACAGCTCAAACACTTGTATCAGAACCTCGATCAGACAACGCTGGTGTACCCGATCTCAACTTATCAAGTAATTTAATGAATGTCTTCTTTTCTGTAGACGAGAGGTTTGCCATTAATCCCTTAGTACGGCAAAAATGGTCGGGTAGAAC
>NZ_JACSWB010000237.1 GCF_016888135.1 Leptolyngbya sp. CCY15150 | reverse complement strand
GAGAGTTGTCCGAACCGAAGGCCGACGATGTCGATACGGTCTCGATTGTTTTGGAAATCGGTAACGCGGTCGAAGCCATCGTTTTGGCGAATGACAAGTAGGTCACGCCCTTGTCCGGTGGTTATGATATCGTTTCCGGTACCGCCATCGATGCGATCGTCGCCGATACCGCCATCAAGGCGATCGCTCCCGGCTTGTCCAAAGAGGCGATCGTTATCTGCTCCACCATTAAGAACGTCATTGCCTACACCGCCAAGGAGGCGATCGCTCCCCGCTTGTCCAAAGAGGCGATCGTCACCGCCCAAGCCGCGCACTACATCATTTCCCGCCAACGCAAGAATCGTATCGTCACCTGCTGTGCCGCTGAGGATATCGTCAAACGGCGTGGGAGCATTGATGGGCGCTTCGTTGACGTCGGTGACGTTGATGGTAAACAGTTGTGCGGCGCTTAATCCACCGGCATCGGTAACCGTTACCTCGACGCCATAGCCATTGTCATTGCCCACATCCAACGGCTGTTCAAAGTCTGGTGCGGAGAGGAAGGACAACTCACCCGTGGTGGCATCAATCGTAAATAACCCTTGGTCTTCCCCACCAC
>NZ_JACSWB010000236.1 GCF_016888135.1 Leptolyngbya sp. CCY15150 | reverse complement strand
GGTTTTGTCCGCAACTCAGCGTAGGTCATTTTCATCGGCTCACCCTAGTCTAGGCTCCTAGTAACGATTCTATCAGCTCAATTTCCGATAAGGTCTAGTGACCAAGGCCAAGCGCCAAGGTGAGATGCCAGGTTGTCCTTTGACGTCAAACAAGTCACTGAAGGTGTCGTCGTTGATAAACCCGCTCAATGTATCGGCCATTGTCAGGCAGAGGTTCCCTTGAGGAAAAACGGTATGGGCGACCTTCGCCGTTTCCACGGGTACAACATACTCAACTTGGGGGCGTAGCGACATTATTGACTGTTCCTGATGCACTCAACGATTGACCCCATTATCAATTTCTAGCTACAGGCTTACAGATAACGTTAAGCAATATTTCGCCACCAGTATCAAAAGTTGCCAAGAGCCCAAGATAATTGTCACCTGACAGCGGTCACTAGTGCGTTGCCAGACGTGGCCCACGGACTGTGTCATTTCCACTATTTACGAGAAGCAGCCAAGCCGATTTACGAAGCAGACCGCCATGGGAAAAAAGAGTTAAAAAAGCGAGTGCGTGACATCCGCAAGTTGGAACGAGAGACGAGTAAGGGAGTCGATGATGGGATCAAAGAGGTGGTTGAAGGA
>NZ_JACSWB010000235.1 GCF_016888135.1 Leptolyngbya sp. CCY15150 | reverse complement strand
CCACATAGCTAGAGCCGGAATCGAAGCCGTTGGAGTCGGCAAAGGGTGCGCCAATGATCAGGTCATCGACGCCATCGCCATTGATATCCCCGGCACTGCTCACCGAACGCCCGGAAGCGTCATTGATTGATACCCCATCGAGACGAAAGCCATTGCTGCCATTGAGGGTGGATAGATTGAGGGGGATACTAAAATCACCACCACCAAATACCACATAGCTAGAGCCTGAATCGCTGCTGTTGGGGTCGGCACCCGGTGCGCTAATGATCAGGTCATCGATACCATCGCCATTGATATCCCCGGCACTGCTCACCGAACGACCGGAATAGTCATTTGCGGCTACCCCATCAATACGAAAGCCATTGCTGCCATCGAGGTCAGCCAAGTTCAAAACGGGATCAAACGCCATCTTTTTTCTATTGCCTATGTATTAATTGGTTTTCACAGTCGTTCCAGTCGGGCACCCTACCTGGGTGCCCGTTATCCCTCACCCATCGAAATCACATGGCGGATTTCATCGGAGCGAATGCCAATGGCCATCGGCCGCTGCACCGCTGGAATGCTCACCACGTCATAGAGTTCTGAAACCGTTCCTTCAATGCGCAACGAATGCACCAGATCACCACTGCGCAGGTCAATCACGCCAATGCCACAGCGCGGTTCTGCTGCCTTCTGGACTAGGGCAGCATCTAACGCTAGTCCCTGAAAACTCTTGTTATGCCGGGGCTCTGATAGCCCAACAATGGCAAAGTCTCCGGCAAACGCTAGTCCACGCAGATAGCCAGGGCAAAAGGTCACCGCTTCAAACTGGCCGGTTGCAGGATCGATAGTCCCAAACTCGCCGGTTCCAGAGTTCAATAGCCAGAGGCGATCGCGATACCACCGGGGGGAATGGGGCATCGATAGCTCTGTGGCAATGATTTCGTTGCTCTCAATGTCAATGACGCAACCACCATCACTGCGATGGTCGCGCCAGCCATCGGCCACATCACTGCGGCTCACGCTCGTCACGTATCGCGGTTGCCCATCCCGCAGCGCCAACCCATTGAGATGACAGCGATCTTCGGCAGCTAGCTTGCTGATAAAGGGTGGTTGCCACAAGGGGACAAAGCTATGGGTTTCACTGACAGTTGCTAAGCAGCTAAACAGCGTATTGACAAAAACTGGGCGGGGGTTGCCCTCTGTCATCACCACATCATGGATGTCTAAATCACCGGTGATGTAGGACATCTGCGGCACATAGACGGCATCATAGCCCTGATAATCTTGCCCAGGACTGAGGCTATTTTCAAAGCGCCACAGTTGATAGAGCGTACTGAGGTAAAGGCTATTGTGATGGACGGTCAAGCCCATGCAGCGTTCGAAGGTGCGTTCAAAGACCGATAGCTGTCCGTTGGGTTGAATCCCAATCCAAAATACCTTTCCGGCTTGATAGGTTGTGAAGGCTAGACTCAGGTGCTGTTGGGCTAGCCAAGATGTAAATTGTCGCGATCCGCTCAACTCCAGACGAGAGGAGTTTTCAGGCATTCTGTTAAATTTATCTCAAACATAAGCGAACTCATCCCATACAGCAAAGCCGTGACTGTCAAGCC
>NZ_JACSWB010000234.1 GCF_016888135.1 Leptolyngbya sp. CCY15150 | reverse complement strand
AGAGTCATTGAAGAGCGTTATATCAAGTCGGGTTGAATGCACATGATGAGGCGACATGAGTGTCCCTGTCGTACCCTGGCCACCAATCGTAAAACGTGAGACCTCGAATCAGGTCTTGCTGCTGCAACAATCGCTGACAGCGTTGGTAAACCAGGTCTTCAACCGACTCGATCGACTCAAACACTTGATTGGCTAACACCTCATTAACCAGGGGCCACAGCCGTTCGGCCGGTTGTAACTCGGGTGAGTACGGCGGCATGGGCAGCACATGGATCCCCTCGGGTACCTCCAACTTGTCACTCATGGGCCATCCCGCTTGATCGAACGACAGCACGATATGCTTATCGTGACCCACCCCAAAATGCTCGGC
>NZ_JACSWB010000233.1 GCF_016888135.1 Leptolyngbya sp. CCY15150 | reverse complement strand
CTCGAATCAGGTCTTGCTGCTGCAACAATCGCTGACAGCGTTGGTAAACCAGGTCTTCAACCGACTCTATCGACTCAAACACTTGATTGGCTAACACCTCATTAACCAGGGGCCACAGCCGTTCGGCCGGTTGTAACTCGGGTGAGTACGGCGGCATGGGCATCACATGGATCCCCTCGGGTACCTCCAACTTGTCACTCATGTGCCATCCCGCTTGATCGAACGACAGCACGATGCGCTTGTGTTGACCCACCCCAAAATGCTCGGCAAAATCTTTTAATACGGCGCTAAAGAGGTCAGTTCTGACATAAGGCAGAATCCACCAGTACGTCTCGCCCGTTT
>NZ_JACSWB010000232.1 GCF_016888135.1 Leptolyngbya sp. CCY15150 | reverse complement strand
CATAGAGGGTGGTGTGGGATTGCGGACGACACACCAGGATGAAGTTGAGGTGTTGGTCTAGAAGCTGTTGGCACAAGGGCTGGTGGCAATAGAGGTCGTCGCCCAAGACCGTCACCTTCAACGGGCTAAAGCGTTCTCCATGCTGCATCAACCACCGTTTCGCTAATGCTGGGTGATGTAGCCGCCGTTAAACACCTTATTGCAAACAACCCCAAAACCCTCATTGGCAAACGCTTTGTCTACGGTGTCAATGAGTAAGTTCGAGCAGCTTTTACCGTTGGCATTCCCCAAACAGATATCGTCGGTGATAGAGCCATAGAAGCTGTGCAGGTCAAGCAAATAGACTTTGCCGGATTGCTCAATCAGTCGATTAAGCTGAGATTCCAACGCGGCAGGATAGGGGCGGTAATAGTCCTCCAGCCGTTGCTCAATTTACTTGGGTGAAGGCAGGATCTCGTACAGAGGCTGATGGAAGGCAGTCTTCTCTGCCACGACCGCGCTCCAGAAATTGCCAAAGTAGGGAGGCTTCAGCGCTCGATTAAGATCCACCACATAGCGGCTATGGGTCGCTTGCAGCATCGTGACACCCAACCTTGGCAAAAAGTCGTACAGCTGATCTAGGTGCCAGTCTTGGTTAGGGAGAAAAGCTTGATGGGATGCTGTGAACTGCCGTCGAATCGCTTCCGGGACGAAAAGGCCACTATGGGGAAGATTCGCCAGAACAGGCAGGGAGGAAACGGTAGGCTGTGTCAGCTTAAAAATTGAAGTCACAGGCGTTCTACTACGACCAGCTCTTGCCTAAGCACTTGAGCATAGATTCGGTCTCTGGCACTTTCTGCGATCGCCCTCCAATCCTTCTGGGTAAGCACCTTGCCAAAGACAGCTCGAATCTGGCTATGAACGAATTCAGTCATCTCCCATTCTCCTTCGGGCTTGGAGAGCTTTGCCTCCAGCAGTGCCATTAGGATTTCTTGAATTTCAGGCTCAGGCCGATGAAGCCGTTCCATAATCAGTGCCTGGCCTTTCGCTTCTGCCGCTTCTGCCCCAATCCCCAAATCCCACTCGGTTACAAGTTGCTTCCAGGCTTGCATGACCATCGAACGCAACTGAGCAACGTGGCTGTAGCCCTGAGGATTCGACATGACTGCCCCCAAATGAGTGCCCCAGCCATAACCAGCCAGCGCCTCACAATCTACTGATTCTTCCCGACGAGCCGACGCCTCAAACCAGGCATCATCGTCCAGCAAATCCATGAAATTGAAATTTTCCTGCGTCATTGCTCACCTCTGAAAGCGACCGTACTCAAAGTATGTCAAATTTTCCTGGGCTGGATCAGGGCCGTAGTCGGCCATATTTTGGTCATCATAGAAGCTTTCGGCTCCAGGCAAGGCATGTAAGCCGACTCGCCCTTCATAACCCAAGTCCAAGCTACGTTGGCGTGCAAAGAGGAGCAGGGCGGTGCCCACACCCCGAAGTTCGGGCGGTCGCCGAATAGCTCCACGATTCCAAGGGGCCGATGCGATCGCTTGGACATAGACAATCCGGTTACGGCGATTGACCTGAGAGCGATGCCACTGGGTTTCAATCGCCATTAACCCCTGGGTCATGCCTGCATAGTCAATGGCAAAACTCTCAACGTTATCCGACGAGAGCGAAATCCGCTTCTTAACCACCCAGTCCCAAAATTTGTCCTCCGCTCCGGCCTGCTCCAGCACGGGACGCCAATGAGCCTCAAAATCATCAAGGTGTTTCTGAGCCAGCTCAACCAGCAGGGTTGCAACCCTCTGATTATCGCGCCCACGTACCAGTAATACCCTTCGCTGCACTGCCAGACTCTTCCCACAAAGATGGATAATCAAATCATACAGGTGTACTAACTCCTATGGGATATTCAGACGGATCAAAAACCACATCAAATAGGCTTTGTTGCATGAATAAAGAAAATCCAGATTTTCCTTTTGCCATCTCATCATTAAGCTTCAACCTTGTAGCTATCGGGTTTGACGATCTGAATCATCCGGTTGAGCGCAACACATTTAATGAATAATTCCACAGCTTGATGATCAAAGGTACGGGCCCTGAGCTTACCGCCAAAGATCGTCTTCAAGCGAAACATGGTAGTTTCGGCAATCGAGCGGCGATGGTAGCCAGAGTCGCGCTTCCATCATTGGCGCCCATGCTTGCGAATGTAGCGCAGGTTCTCATCTCTCGGGTGCGGCGTTCCTTTGCAATTGTGCTGCCAGATTTTGGCCCCTTTGCGCGGTGGAATGACAGCGTTCGCTCCAATGTTTCTAGCTCAAAACCTGCGGAATGTGGGATCAAAAAGAGCAGCTCGTCATCCAGCGCTATCACCACCGCAAGCCTGCCGATTTGCCTCAACTAGAATCGCTGCTGGCTGAACGTCTGCAACCCGTCCACTCTATTGTCTCAAAGTCCTGTACTGCATGATTTTGAGCTGCCTTGTCACCCGTTCAGATTAATTTAGAGTCACAGGATTCAGTTCCATTACCTCCCTAGTCACATCAAGAAACTTTTGTAAGACATTAGATGGATCAGCTTTGCGGTAAACGATGGTCATATGACGGCCCAACATTTTATCTTGAAGTGGACGATAAACAACTCCTTCACGATGAAGTACTTGCACATGACTAGGTAAAATTGATACTCCAATTCCCGCCGCGACTAAACTAAGTAATGTCACAATTCCAGTAGCCTTAATAGTTTGAATAATTTTCGGCTCAAAACCAGCTTTCTGGCAAAGTCTGATGACTTGCTTATAAAACGGCAATGTATCAATAGACGGTAAAATCATTGGCTCTTTTTTTAGCGATGCTAAAGATACTTGCTTTTGCTTGGCAAGGGCATGGGTTTCGGGGAGGACGACTACAAATAACTCTTGCAAGATCGGGACAAATACTAGATCTGAGTCATTTTCGTAAGGACTAGGCGATCGGTGAAATACCAAATCCAGTTGGTGTTCTTTGAGTAATGCAATTTCTTGGTGAACTGTAACTTCGCGCAACTCTAGTTCTACATCTGGATACTGACTCTGAAACGTCCTCAAAACCTTAGGCAGAATGCTGTTGGCAACAGAATTATGTACTCCAACAGTGAGATGTCCAATTTCTCCCTGGCTGGCTCGGCGAGCTTGGTTAATTGCCCGTTCCAAGTGAGTAAGAGCAAACTCAGCTTCTTTTAGGAAGACTCTGCCTGCTTCTGTTAGGGTTGAGGGCCTTGTACCGCGATCGAAGAGTTCGACCTCTATTGTACCGACACTCAGCTTTTCTTCTAGAGCTTTAATCCGCTGACTAAACGCGCCTTGCTTAATGCCAACACGTGAAGCCGCTTCACTGAAGCTGTTTTCTGCCTCAACCAGCATCATAAAGTAACAAATTTGGCGCAATTCAAAGTCATGTAAACCTTCAAAGTTCATAGACTACCTTGCAGCTATAGGAAGAACAAATAATATTATACGTTGAAACGAATGTATGTAGCAACTATTTAGCTTTAATCATATATTAAGGCTACGCGATAACCCAACTCGCTTTTCCTCGTTCCTAGGTAGGAGCTGAGAACAAGAATGAAACGAGTTGGACTCACAGCGATCGCCAACGGGAGGCTGGAGCTTCCAGATTAGCATTGCCACGCTGGAGCTTGGTAACGAGCAAATTTCAGTTACACATTATCAGGAGTCAGGATTATGGGCTTATTTGATCAGGTTTTGGGAACCCGGCAATCCACATCAATCAGCTTCAACCCCGCCGAGGCGTTTGCCGCGATTGCGCTGATTGCGATCGCCTCAGATGGTCACTTTTCTGGGGAAGAAGTTGATCTGATCAATACCAGTTTGAGACGAATGCAGTTATTCAAAAGCTATCCTACTGATGTCCTGCAACGGATGTATGACAAGCTTTTTGGTATCCTGCGTCGAGATGGTATCCCCGTTTTGTTAGCGTCGGCTAAAGCGTCGTTGCCCTTCGAGTTACGAGAATCTGCTTTTGCGATCGCCACAGATTTAATCTTGTCCGATGGCACCGTTACCCCAGAAGAAGAGTCGTTTTTGAATGATCTATGCCATGCGTTAGATATCAATTCGGCGATCGCCATGAAAATCGTTGAAGTCATGCTAATCAAAAATCGGGGCTAGGGTCTGTTTTAAAACACACTCTCGTCTGTCAAAGAGGATTAAATTACATGGCAAGACTGCAACACTATCTGTTCTCTCACAAGCGGCTACCCAAGCTCTTCCAAGACAGCCCCTTGCGATTTGTGGAAAAGATGAGAAGTGCTCAAGCGCAGATGTTTTTGTTACGTTTTTGGAAAGCAATCGCCGAAGAGATAGACCTAGATGACGAAGATATTGTCGACCCAGCAGGTCTAAAACTGACCAGCAAAGAAACAGAAGACTACGAAATCATCGTCGTCTCTTTACCGCCACCTACGATATCACCAGAAGCATATTTTATTGGTGTGTGGGTAAGTTACTCCAAGGCACACGAAGGAGCACCCTTTCGCTATTTCACATTGGAATTAGAGGAAGACTTAGACAGAGATGACGATAGTTCTGTCGGCTCTCCAACCACCGTTTTCTGTGAGTGGACAGAGACAGGAGAGCATCTTAACTATGGCGACGGTCCTGCACCAAAAGTTGAGACATTCATCGAGGCCATAGCCGCGCTACAAGTCTCGTCAACAACAAAACCGATCAACCCAGCGCGAGAGTCCCTTCTAGCTCAGGCATTAAGTTCTGGGTCAAGCGTCTCGGATACAACCCGTCAATCTGTTAGTCAGACAGATGTCAATGCTCATTCATTTTTTATGCAGGAGAACTCAAGAATGGTCAATATTACTCAAGGCAAGCTATCCTCTGTCAACACGATTGTAGAAACAACAGGTCTACCTGTTAACAACAGTTATGGAGTGTTGTCTCCTGGCACTGGCAAAACAACACTGACTCTAAAGCCAAATCGTGTGGTGGAGCAAACTCAATACCGCTTCTTGGGACTTCAGTTTGGCACAAGACATTGTGAGCTACCCATCCATCAGGTGGATTCGTTTGAGCTTTTGGAGAAAGGCAATCCGATCTGGGCAACGTTGGCAATTATCGCCTTACCAGGCACCGTTGGCATTGGAACAATTCTTTTTGGTCTTCTATTCTTTTTGCTTAAAAAGCGGTATTTGGTGATTCGCAGCAACAGTAACACCCTGGCAATTGGGGTCAATAGCGCAATGGATATGGAACGCGCCCGTGCGTTTATGGATGAAATGATTAAAGTCTGCGATCGTCCAACCTCTCGGATTTAGGATCTCGTTTAAGCATGGCATACGAAGAAGAAATTCCCAGGCTTGTATTGCAGGAGTCATCTATTCCAGCATTGCTAACCCTCTATCAGTGGTGGCTGAATTGGGGTGATTACGATTCGACCGGGGCAAAAATTCTGGAACGATTGGGTGAAGTGGCAGCAGGCAGCCCTGAAGCGATCGCCACCCTAAAGAAAGCTGCTTGTGGCGCGATCCCTAAAACAAGCATCACTGCCTTGAGTTGTTTAAGGCAACTCGCCATGAATGGTGATGAGCTAGCTGGGGTAGCGTTCCAAGACATACAACAGCATCAGCAAGAACAGAGGATTAAGCAGCCAAGCTTCATTGAAAAAAGACGCGCTGTTGAAGCTGCTCGTCTTAAAGCAGAGGACTGAATGTTTTTGTCTTGTGCATCAAAACCATTAGACCTTATCGGTAATTAGTTGCTCGATATCCAAATAGATGTAGTAGCTATAAGATCGATCGGTTTCAGACTAAGAATTGATTGCTTTTCCTA
>NZ_JACSWB010000231.1 GCF_016888135.1 Leptolyngbya sp. CCY15150 | reverse complement strand
TCGGTATTTTGCATCTTCATCTCCGTTCTTTTACTCTTGTTGCTGACTTCAATTGCTCATCAGTTTAGGGATCGACAGGATCGCCGATCGCCCCCCCCGTAGCGATGTGCACAGCGCGGGCCATCTGCCCAAGCGGGTTGCCGAGCGAGGTACGATCGGCTCCCGCCATCAGGGCAGCACTGACGTCTTCACTGATAACGCGCACGACTGCGGTGGCCGCTGCGGCGTGCATCCGCACCTCAATATCGTCAGGCGATCGCCGCAGGCGATCTGCGAAGATCTCGACTAGAGCGTGCTCTATTCGGTCGTTGGTCATCAACCAGGCCGTTCGCAGATCCGGCTCTTGTTCGGCCAGCACAGTCATCTTGATCACCGCCTGATCAAAGGCCTGCTGATCGGGATCTTTAGTACGATTCATCGCCCACTCCATGAGGTGATCTTCAAGGGAGACATCGCGAGGCCAGCGGCGCAATAGCGCCACAAACTCCTCGCCATCCTGCGCCAAGACCGGCTCGA
>NZ_JACSWB010000230.1 GCF_016888135.1 Leptolyngbya sp. CCY15150 | reverse complement strand
TGGGGATGTCAATGCCTTCGAGGTGCTCATAGAGGGTGGTGTGGGATTGCGGACGACACACCAGGATGAAGTTGAGGTGTTGGTCTAGAAGCTGCTGACACAAGGGCTGGTGGCAATAGAGGTCATCGCCCAAGACCGTCACCTTCAACGGGCTAAAGCGTTCTCCATGCTGCATCAACCACCGTTTCGCTGCAGCCGTCTCACAGTCCTGTTTGTCATGCCCGTCTTGCGGCACGATAAACTCTGGCACCAACGGAATCACGTGAGCCTGTCCTGGGGCGACGATGACTGGGGTGATGACGCTATGGACGTAGTGGGTCTCGCTTGACGTCAGCGTACGGGTTGAACAGTTCGAACAGTGGATCTGGCTCGAACTGAAGTATTCGGTGCCATCGATGGCCATCAACAGCGTATCGGCAACCGAGCGAAAGCCCTCTAATTGCCCTTGCTCGGCTAACACCTGCAGGATGTCCTCAAACACAGGAAACACCTCCTCAGGGACTACCGCATCCAACAAGTCCCGGATCTGGTTGTCACTGGGAAGTCGATGGACACCAAACAGGCTTTGGGCGTTACTTTTCCCTTTACTGCCCTCCATCATGCGCTGATAGGACAGAAACGACGGGGTTTGCGTGAAGAACACACTGAAGGCGCTCAAAGCGGCATCGTCCATCCCATAGCGGGTGTTCTTGCCCGTGCGTTTGTCCGGTAGCGACGACAAACGCTGGCGAAATGAACCGACTATGGTGTCGAACA
>NZ_JACSWB010000229.1 GCF_016888135.1 Leptolyngbya sp. CCY15150 | reverse complement strand
CCATCGAGGCGGAAGCCATTGCTGCCATCGAGGCTGGAAAGGTTCAAAATAGGGTCGAAGCTCATGGATTTAGATTCCTTAAATGGGGTTTACGGTTTATCCATCCCGATACCCTGAAGCTGAGAGGTTGTCTGAGCGCTCATGGTCAGAGGATGGATGGTATTTGAGCGATCGCTTTTGGGTCATCAAGGGCGATCGCTCAAAAAGGAGATAACTTACACAAAATCCGCCCGAGTTATGGCGGCAGCGTTGGTGTTGTCCAATCGCATTAGATTGGTAGCACCCACCTTGATCAGCACATCATCACGCTGTTGGACGATGGAGAGTTGTCCGAACCGAAGGCCGACGATGTCGATACGGTCTCGATTGTTTTGGAAATCGGTAACGCGGTCGAAGCCATCGTTTT
>NZ_JACSWB010000228.1 GCF_016888135.1 Leptolyngbya sp. CCY15150 | reverse complement strand
TCACGCTGAAATCGGCATCTAGGGTTGGCCAATGCAACCCATCTCCCATGGGGGTTACTTCCACTTGGGCTAAGGCGTCTGGCTCGGCTCCCGCTAAACCTTGGGCGATCGCCGCTGGAAAACTAAAAATCGCCCTACTTTGCAATTGAATGACTCGAAGGATTTGGATAAATATCTAATGGATGAAAAATAGCCTTACACCGAATTTGGAATGCTAGGATCTCCCTGAGAAATCAGCGAAAAGTAGGTGAGATAGCGGGCATTGAGCGCTAAGGCAACATTCATATAGTCAAAGGCCTCTACTAACCATTGCACCGTAGCTTGGCTGACTTTTGCAAACTTATGGTGCAGGTCAGCAAACCGTTTTTCTAACTCAAACCGTACCATCCGGCAAGACAGAACTAGGTTGAGGAGAAGGCTGGTGATAACAGCAGGCCCTACAGCAGTCAAAAATCGTGAAAATTGCGCGCCCTCTTGCTTCGTATTATCATCCCTGGCAATAGCATTTAACAAGCGGCTAAAAATTTGAATTTCAATGGTTCGTGTCATAGGCAGACCATCATCAAATTCATGGAGGGCTTGAGAAAACTCACGCCGAAACCGCCGTTGAAGAGTCGGGTTGAGATGTTGAATGGGTTGCATCGCATGTTGCTGAATGACTTGCTTCCATTCCCCAACCGTTCGCAGCTTTTTGACCTTCCGCTTAAACTGATCAGCTTGCAGCCTGAAGCTTTCGTTTCGTCGGGGACTATACAGCTTAATCGCGTAGCAAAGCTGCTCAGAGGTTAGCTGTTGAGTGGGGGGAGGCAACTGCCCTGAGCTTTGTAGAGTGTAGCTTTTATAAAACCGACTCAGATCTTGCCGATATTGACAAATCTTTTGATTTCTTTTGTAGATGATGCCATCATTGAGTTGATCAGCGGCATTTTCAATATCACTGGTTCGGGTGCTAGCCTCATAGATAAAGAAATATTCAGGGAGTAGGCTGACAAAGGGGCGATCGCCCAGATGAATTTCCTGATAAGGTTTCCAACCTTCTAGCAAATACAAGTTTCTTCGCAATACATCATAGTAATCACTTTTTTGGTAAGACCGAAGGGCATCGCGGAGAGTGCGCGTCACCGCATTTTGACCTCGGTCAGCAGGGATATGATCGAGCCACAAGATGAGTTTAGCGATCGCCTGATCTCGGGCACCATCAAGATGCCAGCGGTTGACCAATGTGTAATAGCAGCGATTGATGATTTTTAGCTGATGTTCTTTGAAATGGGGAGCTGCTACAACTCTCTGCAACGCTCCCTTAACGTCATCCCTCGGATAGGCATTGCCCTGCCAGAGGAGCTGATAAAAGGCCGCTACAGCATCTTCTGCTGATAACTTCGCCAGGCTTCTAATGTAGGTATAAACCGTCCATTCTTCCAACGTATCGGGGCTAACGTCATAGCCACTCTGTGAGTCATAAAAAGAAGACATCATCAATCCTTCCTGATTCTCTGGGGGGGCGGGCTGAGAGGTTAGAGTGGTTTGTATCGCAGCAGTTGAGTCAATATCGATTGCGTTCCTAGATGTCTTTCTAGAATCACACAACACCTTTGAGAAGATATTACTCTCACTATAAAATACTCTCAAATATAAGTATCATGGGAGACATTCAAACCTATGCAGGTTGTGCCAGTTTCAAAAGTGTCTATATCCCTGGGAGTCAACAGAGCTATCAGTAGCTTAGTCAGATATAACTATCCCCAAAGAGGCTAACATGTCTAGCTCCATGGGAGACAGTCCTGTAACATTTCTGAAGGTCGTCCCTGTTGCATCATAGCTAGCCACACAGGCTTCCCAGAGCAGTTCTTGACGCTCTACATCCATCAGCCGGAGTTGTTTAGGAGAGGTGACCAAAACCCATCGCTCCTCTAGGGGAGTTGCTAAGTGAGCGTGTGCCAGGGTATCTAAATCTAAGGTGATTGGTGGTTGAGATTGCCATGCCCAGTGAAAGATGCGATCGCCCCTCATGGTGCCTACCAGATAGCGACCATCGTCAGTAAACTGGAGCGTCATCATGATTTCATCTGCGATCGCCACTTCTTTTAAGCAGGTTTCTCCAACCCGCACCCGCACGCGGTAGTCACTACTTTCTGCCCGCAGCAACTTGTCATGATCCCAACTGACTGCAAAACATATCGCCGATCGAGTTGGTAACTCTTGCCAGGCTAGGTTGTCGTTAACCCTAGTCGGTATTTGCCACTGCACCACGCGGTTATCGCTATCCAAACTAGCTAATTGCCATCCATCAGGGCTAAAGGCCATATTGCAAACCTCCGCTTGATGCGCCTCCAATAGGTTGAGGGTAGCCAGGTCAGGATCTAATAACCCAATTGAGCCATTGCTCATACCAATCGCAATCTTGCCAAACAGACTTTGGGTGAGACAAGTAGCGGGCTCTGGTAAGTCAGTTAATTTCTGGGGATGGGGTTCTTCGCTAAACCACGAATAGACGGCTTGGTTGGCCACAAATACTAAAGTGTCATTCTCTGGGCAGATGAGCAGATCAATGGCAAACCCTAGGGTTTGAACCGCATGGAGTTGAACGTGGCTATCCTGGTGTTGCCAGCAGAGCAAATGTCCCTGCTGATCAGCCGCCGCAATGAGGGTGCCATCGGGAGATAGGGCAGCCGTTGGCCCATCACGCAGGTGGGTGGGGAGTTGAGGGTGCTGCCATGTGCAGTGTGACAACGTGGCTTGGTTCCAAAAGACCTGGCGCAAATCAGCATGGCAAAGGGTGAGTCCGTCAAAATTTAACGCCGTCAGGGGGATCTTCAGCGCTGCTGCCAGATTAAACAGATTACCTGCGGCATACCCCTGCGCAGGGGGCGGCAATTGGCGCACGGCCTCTAAACAGGGTTGTAAGTAGGCAAGTTGCTCTTGGCGAAAGGTAGACTGATGGTGTAGCTGACGGGCGATCGCCCCTAGCAAATACGTTTGCTGCCAGGCTTGTAAGTGCGGCGGTGCAGCGGTATTCACCCATGGATAATGCCCTAATTGGTAAGGGGTGCCCGCAACAATTTCGGCTATAGCCGCCGCCACGATCTGCTGAGCTAAAACATGACCCAAAAGGGGTGGATCAACATGATAGTGATCCCTCTTGCCAATCTTTTGGATCAGCCCCCGCTGCTGCAATGAGAATAATGCTTTGCGCCGCTCCTCTAATGACGTTCCTGAAAGTTGCAGAGCTAAAAGTTGGTCGCGGGTCAAAGGCTGCAGCAACAGCCAAATGAGTAACCCCTGCTCAACCTTGGATAGCCGATTCAACGTCAACTCTAAGATCTTGAGCGTTTCGTTTGCGAAGGATGGGCTTGCTAAAAATTGGATGCTATCGCTCTCATATAAATTCTCGATTCGGGCGATCGCCATCAAGAACCAAGCGGGGTTCCCCCCGCAAAATTTCAACAATTTTTCTAAGGTTTCAGGGAATCGTAATGGCGCATTTTGAGCCTCCAAGAGCGCTAGCGCATCTGGAGGTTGTAATGGTCTCACACGATGCAACGCCAAAACGCCTCGGGCATACTCAAATAAGACCGGGAGTTCTCGCCCCACCCACAGCAAACAACTTTGGTGAGTCGGAACGGCAAGCAACTGCTTCAGCCATAGATAAAAGTTAGATGCTGGTTCTTCAGAGGCGTCTTGAACCGATAACTCCTGATGCATATCCTTAAAGTGCCCCGCTAACTGTTGCGGCTGAAAAAGCACCTCCGTTCCATCCATCACAAACAACAGCCGCCGTGATCGAAATAACTCCATCAAAGCTGGGATAGCAGGTTCACAACTCGGCACTTCCCCCAACTGCCTCATGGCCGCTTGATATAGAGCCGCTGGAGTTGATACATCAGTGGCTAAACACCAAATGGGGGGAGCTTCAAAAAAGGGCTGAAGGCGATCGCACAATGCATGAACAAAGTAAGTTTTTCCAATGCGAGGTGCCCCACTAATCCCCAAGACCCGCCGACCTTCCTGTACCCAGCGCACCAACTGGGCGAGGTCGTCCTGCCAACAATCTAAATTCAAAAAACTGCCAGAGGTTTGCAACGCTGCTGTTTGCAACGCTAATCCAGCAGTGCTCAATCCCTGCCTGAGCAGTGCCAAATCCTTCTGCTTCTGATGCCAGCCCATCACAGCCCGCTGCAAATTATTCTTCTTCACCTTGTAGCCAACACCATCAGATAGGCGTTTAAAGAGGTTATACGCATCATTTTTAAGGGTTTGAGGCTTATACCTGCCCAACCCTAATGCTTCTAAACCTGTCGCTAGTTCTTCGTAACTCCAATTAGGTTGTGTGAGCAATCCGTACAAAACAGCGTGTTGGGCATTGGGCAGATTCTTCCCATCTTGCTGGAGCAGCGATTGCTCCACCCAAGCACAAACCCTGTGGATATCACCGTCTTCAGAATCAATATTAAATGTTGATCTATCACTCGAACCATCATCTGCACCCATGCTGCCCCAGCGGTTACGTCCTGACTTTTCAGGCAGTGTACTGCATAAAAACTGACTTTTGCTGACTTTTAATGACTTTTTCCAATCTATTTTCCAGGACGCCACTGACTACCCCTGACAAAATCTGACAAAACTGTCATTTTCTAGCTTGATATAGACTTGGTTCTTATCAGCAAGGTCATTAAAAATTAGCTGACTAATCAACTAGAAAAAACCTAGAAGCTCTGTGAATATAGATACATGGGAGGTTCCTAAGTATCTTTCAAAAGACCTTTCAACCAGGAGACTGTCACCATGAAAACATTACACATCGCCAATTCAAATCAGACAGAAAGATCATCCTATATGACTGTATCCCGGTCAAAGCTCTTCTTTTCAGGGGAAGACTTTGCCATCGTTTCTTATGCAATTCGCCCCAATCGTCGAGGTCGAATTTACTATCAGGGCACCTATTGGTATGCCTATGCGGTCAATGATTCATTCATCCCAATGAATGCCCTTGTTGAACCCCTTCAGCGCAGACATACTACGTGGCTCGTCAAGCCTCTTCAGAAGTCCTAACCCCCCCTTCAGAGCATTCATTCCCAGAGTTCTTTTCATCGGGACTATCTTGCATCTGAATCATCTTTCACAGAGCCATTTTCATTAGGTCTACAGGATGGACATCTATTCTCTAGCAGCATGACTAAAAACCTAACAACTATCGTAGTTTGCTGTTATTAGAAAATGTCCATCCTATAAAACGCAAAAGTCTTTTGATGAGTGAAAATTACAGCCGGAGTCTCAATCTTTGAGGAGTCCACGGTTGCGTGTGTCCATGGCTAGAGTTAGCCGTCGTTACGTTCTCCGCCCTAGCAACTATTTGTCTGTCAGTATCTCAGGAATTGCAACCATGGTTCTTAACTACGATAATCACCTCGAAATACATTTGGTAAAGAATCCACCACCTCCCCCAGAGGACAAAGCCTTTAGGACATTCGTAACGATTTCGGTTAGCGTCACTATCACCATCGCTTTGGAGCTAGCAGGGGTGATTGATATCAGAGATTTCCTAATATTGGACCCAATAGATCCAAGCCAGATTGTTCATCCTGAAAATGATTCTAGTAGCAATCCTGAAATCCCTGTTGTAGTAACTGTTCCACCTAATCCTGAGGGTACCGATTCAAATCATCGCGTACAAATTGATCAATGTCATGGTGTGCCCTCCGAGGGAGCATACTTTCGGGCGTATCCAGCCATGGCACCTGATGCCATTAAGGGAGCTGTGCTAAGAGGAGAATGGGTTGTTTTAACAGGGGTAAAGGAGCATGGAGATGGCATTACTTGGTATGAGGCAATTAACGAGTCTCCTCTTGACCATTCTCCAGCAACCTACGCGTATGAGCCAGCGCCTAACCAATATGGATGGATTGCCTCATGTTTTGTCGAATGAGCTGTATTCATCTAAATTTCAGTGTGGCACAGTGCTGGTTGACTGACAAAAGTCAGTGACCTGGTTGACTGACAAAAGTGTTGGAGGAGGGAGGTTCAGCCCTTGGTAGAAGGGCGTTTCCGGTTTATTGTGAAAGTTACCACACAACCACATAAACCGATGAGAACCTCCCGCTTACATCA
>NZ_JACSWB010000227.1 GCF_016888135.1 Leptolyngbya sp. CCY15150 | reverse complement strand
AAGCGCTCTTGGTCTTCAGGTGTCATAGCGAGTGATCCCTAGGGCTACCCTTCTATTCTCCCCCTTGGCACTGTTTTTGCAAAAGTGGGATGCTCCCTATTATAACCAGTTTAATTCAACTTATTAATAACTCGATATGTGAGAATACTCACTGTATAGTCGCAAGCATTTTAGGCGAAATTGCCCTTGAAAATGCGGATGCGATCGCTAGTCTAAGTGGGCTTATCAATAACTCTACAGATGAGAATACTCGCTTCACAGCTGCAAAGAGCTTCGGTAAAATTGTCCCTGAAAATGCGGATGCGATCGCTCATTTAATTAGGCTTATCAATAACTCTACAGATGGAAAAACTCGTTGGATTTTAATGCATAGCTTGGGCAAAGTAGGGCGTGAAAGTACTGATGCGATTGATACTTTAATAGAGCTTGCCAAAAATTCTGAAGAGCAATACATCCACTGGAGAGCAGCAGAAATCTTAGGTGAAATTGCGCCTAAGAACCCCAGAGTAATTGCTATCTTAATTCAACTTATCAAGGATTCTAATGATGAATATGCTCGCCAGTATATAGCGAACATTCTAGGTAAAATTTCATTCGGCAATACTGATGTAATTGCTAAATTAATTCAGCTTATTAAGGACTGCAAAGATGAGGATATCTGTCAAACGGCAGCAGAAATCTTAGGTGAAATCGCCCCTGGAAATGCCGATGCAATTGCTGTCTTAGTTCAATTACTGAAAGATAGAATATATACATTTCCCTACGAGATCGAAGCAGAGAGGTTGGTAGGGATTATATTGAAAACCTTAAACATTAATCCTAGAAATGCTGATGCAATTTTTGCACTAGTTCAGTTTTTCAAATCTTCCCAAGATGAACATGCTCGTCAGACAGCAGTAGAAAGCTTAATAAGAGTTGACCCTGCTGCAAACAAGATAGTCGCTCCTGTAGCTTATTCTCATTTTTATGAATCTAGAAGTCAACCTATTCGTCTAAGAATAGTTCAGAATCTTCAAAGAATGGCTCATAGCCTCCATGTGAAATCTAATTTTTTAGATATGTCTCCATTACACATGCAGGTGATGATGTATTCTGAAACCTCTACTGCAACACAAAGATTGGAAAAAGTTATGAAGAGCCTGAGTAAAATTGCCCATGGAAATGCTACCGCAATTGCTACACTAAGCAAACCTCTTAAGGAGATCAAAAGTGAACAGATCCGTCGGAGCGCCGCAGAAATTTTAATAAATATTGATCCTGAAAACTCAGAAGTAGTTCCTGTACTGATTCAGCTCCTTAAGGAGTCTCAAAATGAATATATTCGTCGGAGCGCTGCAAAAATTTTAATCGAGGTAGCACCTGAAAATTCTGATGTAATTACTTTATTAATTTGGTTGATTGGAGATCTTCATAATAAATACAATGTCTATCGACGTGGCAAATACACTATTCCTCAAAACCGCTCTACATATAATACTATCTATGGGGACATTCGCCGGAACGCTGTGGAAATTTTAATCAAAGCAGGATCCAGTAACTCTAATATAATTGTTGCCTTGCTCCAACTCTTTAAAACATCCACCAATGAAGAAACTGGTGTTGCTGAACTGGGAGATGAACCTCTAGCTACAGGATCTAAACCTCCACGCAATATGTTGCAAAATTATGCCCTTCTCCCTATACCGCAACGCCTAGAAACTAATTGGGATGCCATTCATGTGGTGTTGCATAATTAGAGGATGAACAGGAGGAATCTGCCATGCAATGTCCAGAGTGCGGGGCTACTCATATCCGTAAAAACGGCAAGAGAAGTGGTA
>NZ_JACSWB010000226.1 GCF_016888135.1 Leptolyngbya sp. CCY15150 | reverse complement strand
TAATCAATCAAGCTGTCATTGTCCTGGAAGAAGGCGTTGTAGTAGATCCCTTGCACCCTCACCGCTTTGTAATCCCGCCACGGGCTATCGGACTCTCCCAGGTCACGCAGACGGACTTTGCCCCCATCCAGGCTGACTTCACTGACGCCTTGTTTCGCCTCGCAACACTCGAACGACTGACGTCCCACCAAGCGTTGTTGAGTCGAGTGTCCTATCCTCATCCCGGTCAGCGATGCGATGTCAGCTTCAGCGTTCTGAAACGATTCGTTGGCACTTAGGCGTAAACTGGCCTTCTCTAGTCCACCACTAAGGCGACTGTAAGCCTTCACCCCCAATTGCTCCGCCTGGCTTTGTCGAATCTTAAGGATTCCAACCAAGCTCTTCAATCGGCGGTGACGTCCTCGTGCTGGATAAGCCCGTTGGTGGACAAAAAAA
>NZ_JACSWB010000225.1 GCF_016888135.1 Leptolyngbya sp. CCY15150 | reverse complement strand
ATACCAGTTCAATGTGAGGCGGCATAGAACAGTGCTTCCAGGATAAAGTCGTAGGCAGAAACTGATGCAACCTGCTCCAGTGTTAGTTGATCCAATAGTTCTTGAACTCGCTCCCGTAAAGCTTGCAGGGATGGAAAGATCTGATTGTTGAGCGACTGCTTCAGCAACTGCCAAAGTCTCTCTATAGGGTTGAGTTCAGGACTGTGAGCGGGTTGCGCTAAAGGAATGATGTTCTCTGGCCATTGGAGTGCAGACGTCATGTGAGCCGATGCCTGATCCATCTGCAAAATCGCCCAATCGTCTCCTAATTGCTTGGATAACCAATCTAAAAAGTCCTGAAAACATGCCCGGTTGAGTGCGGGATACTCGTGGAGGAAGTGGTCTCCCGTCAACGGGGCAATCGCTCCGTAAATCCAGAAATTCTCTCGCCCCCATTGCACCTTCACTGTGGGCTTCACCCCTTTGGCCGTGATGACTTTACCGGTCTGGGTTTTCAGACCAACTCGGGTTTCATCCTGGCACAAATAATGAATCACGTTGCCCTGTGCTAGCAGGGTTTCCAGTGCTAACAGGGCGGCTCCAAGGTTTTTTTAAAGGTCTCTACTCTCGCTTCATCTTGCCGATAACTCTGAGGGCGTGGAGTTTTCAGTTTGGCCCCTAGGCGGTTATGCACCCAGTCATAGACCGTCCCGTATTCCATGGTCAGTCCGTGCTTCTCGTGCAACCATTCCACAATCGCACCATAGCTGCTGAAGCCTTCGGGACGATTCAACTGCTGCTGTAGGTCGGCAAGCACGGCATCACTCATGATCCGCCTGCCTCCGGGAGCTTTATTAATTTTCAGCAGTTCCTGGATCCCACCCCGACGGTACGTCTGGAGCCATCGGGTGACCGTCGAGATATCACGCCCTAACCGTTGAGCAATCTCTTGTTGCTGCTTGACCTGTCCGCTTTTGACCCACCACAGCATCTGGAGTTTCTCTTTCTGAATCGCTGCTCTGACATGTTGCAATCGTTTCTTCAGGTCGGCTTCGCTCTCAGTGATCTCAAGCTTGAATGGACGACTCATTTCTATCCTCCAGGATTGACCCTCCCTCTATTCTATGTCCCTTTAAATTAAATTGGTAT
>NZ_JACSWB010000224.1 GCF_016888135.1 Leptolyngbya sp. CCY15150 | reverse complement strand
GATGTTCATCCATGACTACAATCGCCGAGTCAGAGAGAAGCTGGCAGAAAGGAAAGAGTCCATCTTTTCCTCTGTCCTTTACTAAAATGCACTACCCCTGTTGAGCCCTATCAAGAGATAACTGACGGGAGTGATAGTGACTCAGACGATCGTTTTATGACTGATTTTTCCGGACTCCAATCCATTGCTACAAGTACTGCCCAAAATGATGCTGGGCTCTTTGAGCTAAACTTCCGCGATGAACGCTATCTTCCTTTTGAAGGAGTTGGTGTCATCTCCCGCTGGCGTATGGAACTTTCTGGTAAATGGAACACGAATGAGAGAATTACTGAATTCCCTCAATTTGACTTTAATACAATCACAGATGTCATTTTGCATCTCCGCTACTGCGCCAAAGATGGCGGCGAATTACTTAAACAGGCAGCTATTAGCAATCTGCAGGCTGTGCTCGCAGATTCAAGAACAAATAACCTTTTTCGACTCTTTAGCTTGCGTCATGAATTCCCCACTGAGTGGCATCAGTTTCAGCAATTAACCTCCGGCAACTCTTTACAGTTAACCATACCGAAAGAGCGTTTTCCGTTCATGTTTCAAGGCAAAGATATCGCTATAAGCAAGGTCGAAGCATATGCAGCGGAACAAACCGAACTTATATGGGAGCAAGAGGAACCTCCAGCACTATCTCAAACCAATCCTAGGTATCCTGGGTGGATTATTTCAGTGCCTAGAGACGACGTAAGAGAAAACAAAGACCTATTCTTAGTCTGCCGCTACTCCATCTGAGCAATGTGCAGAAGCCGTGATTCAAGTTAACTCAGCATCAAATTCGCGAGATAAGAAACTATTTGGGATCACAATAACCCAATTAGGGTTGCTATCGCAGGCAGCAGCTTATTAAACTCCTCCACTAGTTTGGTGGCATCAGGTAATCCCGCCGCTGTTCCCTTAAGAATTTTCAGCGCTGTCTTAGCAGCTTTTTTTAGGGGGCCATCAGGAGGAGCTTGGGTGTCTTGTCCGGCCTCAGCCAATGTCTTCACCTGCTCTAAAGCCTCAGCCTTATCCTCCGCTGGCAATTCTGCCGCAGTCTCGATCGCTGTCTGAAGCTGAGTCAAAAGTTCCTTTAAGGCTGGGCCTTTTGATGGAGCCGCATCTGGGAGCTGATTGATGATGTTGGCAACCTCGCCACTGATCTGCCCCAAACTCACCACGCCGCTGACATCCCGGATGTCGCCACCGACATAGTTAACGTCGCCGCCGCCTGAACTGATACTCGGTGCATTTTTTTCAGCCACAGTGTCCCCCAATTGGTAATAGGTTTCAACATAAAAGCGATCGCTCTGAATCGCGTTTGTCACAATGGTCTCCAAACTCCGAATGCGTTCATCCTTTTCGGCCATTCCCGCCAGTAAAGCCTGAATATCTCCATAGGGTAACGCCTTAAGCCTGCTGTACTGCTCAAAATACTCGGCGCTTAACTCAGATCGGTCAACATTCCCTAACACCTGAGCCTGTAAGCGGATGCGCTCCTGCCCCCGTCCCTCTAAAGCGACCACTTGTAGATTGGCATCGGGGTGTTGATCGGCCAAAGCCTTGAGCGCGATCGCCGCCGCCTGTGGGTCAATACCTTCGTGGTGGTACAAATCTAGCGTTTTATAGGTTTGGGCGACTTCACGAGGATCAACATGCTGCTGACGATATAAATGCAAAGTTTTAATAATGGGAGTCATAAAATCTGAGAAGTCATTCTCTTTGAACACTTCATTACGGTTGTCTGGCTTTCGGCAGGGATCCGGATCGTCTTTGGTGGGCAACTGCATATAAACGTAGTCGCACCGCACCTGTGCCAGTTGAGTGCTGGTCGAAATGCCCCAGTCTTGAATGTAAGCTCCGGTTAAACAAGCTTCGGTCAAATCGGCCTCATGGAGTTGGGTTTGAACAAGCTGCGATCGCGACAAATCAGCCCCCCTTAAGGTTGCCGCCCCCAGATCAGCCTTCATCAGATTGGCATCGGCTAAGGTTGCCCCTGCCAAATTTAGCCCGTGCAGATCCTGCCGCTCAAAGTTCTGGTCATGGCCGTCTTTAGTCACTACCAATCGCCGAATCTGGTCATTGGCCAGGTAGGTACCTTCTCGGTGGGCTCTCTCCAACTGTTCAGCCTGATGCCAGTTGGTTCTCAGTAGTCGCGCTCTTCTAAAATCCGTATTGCCCAGTGATGCTCCGGAAAAGTCAGCATCGGTTAAATCTGCTCCGCGAAAGCAGGTACCTTGTGCGGTTAGGGCGATGGCAACCTGACGGATTAACCCATACTTAGGATCGCCTCGCCAAGCTAATCGCCCTGTATACATCCCCAGAATTTCCAGGATGAGCGATAGAACCAACGCGATCGCGCAGGCTGGCAGAAACAGTTGCGGGTCGGCATCGGGAATCGCAAAGAGAATACCCAGCGCCGCCATCACGAGCACTACTAAGCCCTGCACTAGTAGCACCTTCGGACTACTCAGGGCTAGCGTGGCCGCTGTGGCCACAGCACAGTAAAGCACCCCGGCAACAATGCCCGCGATCGCAAGAGACTGCAAAAGGTTTACAGTTCCTACAGAGATAGAGGCAAACGCTGACAATGCGGCTGAAATGGCCGCTAAAGTCACTGCTGTCGCTCCTGAGAGGGTTAAGCCCTGCCTTACAGTGATCACCAAAAATATAGTCAGGATTAGAAGGGCAATCACGCTGGAAGGCAAAGCATATTGACTGACGGCGGTGGCTCCTATCAGGAAACTGCTGATCGCTCCGGTAGAATAACCTGTGATAAATCCCGACAGGACAAAGAAAATCAGGATCGTAAATCCAAGCCCGATGAATTGAAAAGAACTGAGCCCTGCTCGCACTTGGCTGAAGTTGGCTTGTCTGAGCAATGCGTTAGTAAAGTTTGCGCCCCGAATATCAGCCTGACTAAAATCGGCACTGCGCAAATCTTGGCCTCGAAAAGATCGTCCTCGCAAGTTCTGATGTTGGTAGCTGTATTGAGCCATAGACGGCGGCTTGTCCATAACAATGATTGGGCTTGTTCCGAATTCTCAATCAATTTTTCGTAATGTCAACGACATCTCGGGACGAGCCGTTGAGCGATCCCATATCGACAAATGGCAGGTTGGTTATTCCTTTGATGACGAATCACAGATGCTGCTAAAAAAGGGGCTTCTGCAAAACTGGGCCCTTCATAAGGGGAGAAAGGCAACCTGGCATTCTGGCGTAAAGCTTCAAACAATTCTGGATTTGTCTGTTCTAGCTGACTTAGAAAAACACCCGCAGGTGAGGCGCGATTTTCCTCACAGAGAAGATAGGGAAATGAAAGATTAGAACAAAAAGACCAATCAGTAGAATACAACAAAGCTATCATGGCAACTGCGCCTATGTCATTCCAGTCAATCATTCCCTGGCTCTGAAGCTGTTCGTAGTCTTCACGCCAAAGGCTATATAAACGACTTCCTTCAGCTATCTCCACCAGTGCTTCTACTACATATTGCAATTCAGGAGAATTATGATAATTACCCCCATAAAGCAATACATTAATTGCATTTACAGCGCCCTGTCTAATTTCAATATCCTCTCCCTCATTCTTTGCTATTTCAGCTAGTCGCAAAACCACTGACTCATGAACCACATAAGAGCCTTGCTGTTGATTCATAATTTCAAAAATGGTGTGGACACCATAGTATTTCGTCTCTACATCCACATTCTGATTTTCCACAATGGTTAATAGATTATCAAAGAGATCAAGAAATAAGTCTTGCTCGTTGTTCATAGGCATGAAGCTAGTAGGATAAACTCCGATGAATTGAATGGCGTTCAATTGGATTTCTGAATTAATTTCCTCTTCCGATAGAACTTCATTGAAAGTTGTTGTTAATTCAGAACTCGGCTGATGGATAAGGGCAATCATGTGCCATATATAACTTTCCCTATTCCAGTCCAGCAAAAACAAAATGTTGTCTATTTCATCGAGTGCTTCAGCCGCGATCTCTTTTACTTCCTCTTTGAGTTCTGGATAGTAGTCGGCAGTCCCAATAACTGCTGGTTCACCAAGACTGACGGTTATACCTAAAGCTTTCAAAGCCTCTTCATGAAGCGGGTTTATTTTGCCAAGGGCATAGGCTGCCATACCGCGCGCCTCACTCCCTTCATCAGGGTGAAGATATTCCTCTTCGCTTACACGCAATAATTCTGCTAGTTCAGGAATTGCGGCCTCAGCGTTAGTCCCAATTTCTGCAAGGCCATAAGCTGCGCCCACTTGAATGATTTCTGATTCATCCCTTAAGGCTGCAATTAAGACATCAACTGCAGAAGAGGAATTAGAATTGATTTCCCCAAGTCCGATAAAAGCGGCGTCTTGAGAGGCTTCTTCGCGAAGTGCCTCTAGCAAAGCATTGATAGCGTCTTCCGAGGCAATGTGAGCCAATCCTTTTGCAGCTGCCGCAGCTCTGGATATTTCTGGTGACCCAAGGGCATCTGCCAGTAGAGGCACAACCGACGATGAATCTCTATTAAGTACCCTAAAGGCTCGATGGATACTTGTCTGCAGTGTCTCATCACTGGTTGCATCAAGCAAAGCAATAATGGCCTCTTCTGAACCAATTTGAGCCAGCAATCGAGCCGAAAGCTGACGGATATTTAAGTCCACTGTTTCATCCGTCATCACCTCAATTAGCCCTGGTACAGCCGGATCACCACAAGTCCTTAATGCTCTAGCAGCAGGTAAATAAGATGCTCGCCAGCGATCAGTCAGGTCTTCAAGGTCTGCTTCAGTGCAGGTGTAGGCTTGCCGAGCCAATTGATGTGTAGAAGCCGCCTTGCCTTCGAGTTGGAGCGGCAAACCTATCATGGTGATCAGAAACAACTCAAAAGTCATCAAGCTAATTAGTCGCCACCTTCCATAAGAAGAAAGCTTTCTGCTTTTAAGTAATAGGTGACCTCTACAACTCAAGCTCTCCATCACAAAAGCTCCCTTAGCCTCGTTATGATCCTCTTCCTGTGCCCCAATCTTAGCCGCAAAAACCTGAAACAGCTCCCCCTACTTTGGTTAAAACCGACATTCCGCAGGTTGACGAAAGTGTTCAAGGCGTCAGTGACGTACGTCGATGAGTCTGGCATGGATGAGCGGGACAACTATGGCTACTCCCCCATAGGCGAACAGTTTCATGCGATGAAATCGGGTCGGTGTCAGGGACGGGTCAACATGATTGCGGGCTACCGTGATGAAGACCTCATCGCGCCCTTTACGGTGGAGGGTTCCTGTCATCGCATGGTGTTTGAGGTGTGGCTGGAAAGCTGCTTGATCCCGTAACTGTGTCCAGGGGAGTGGGTGGTGTTGGATAATGCGACGTTTCATCATGGGGGACGGATCGCTGAACTAATTAAGGCGGCTGGGTGTCAGGTGGTGTATCTGCTGCCGTACTCCCCGGACTTGAATCGGATTGAGAGGTGCTGGGCGTGGCTGAAGAGCCGAATTCGTAAAGTATTGGGAGACTTTGTGAGTTTACGAGAAGCGATGGAGGTTGTGCTGAAGGAAGCTTCGTCCTAACTAAAAAGAATCAAACTATGCAATTGGTGCGCCAGTCTAGTGCTGAAAGGCGATCGCCCTTGTTAGCCAAAGGCGATCGCTCGAAAAGTAGACGACTTACACAAAGTCCGCCCGGTCTATGGCAGATACGTTCGTATTTTCCAAAAGCAGCAGATTCGTAGTGCCGAGTTTGATCAACACGTTATCCTGCCGTTGCAGAATCGTTAATTGCCCAAACCGAATCCCCACCAATTCGATACGGTCTTGATTGTTTTGGAAATCGGTGACGCGGTCGAAGCCACTGTTTTGGCGGATAACAATTATGTCACGCCCTGCTCCAGTCGTAATCACATCGTTGCCCAGACCGCCATCGAGGCGATCGTTTCCTGCGCCACCATCCAGGCGGTCATTGCCTGCGCCACCGATAAGGATATCGTCACCGCCTTGTCCAAAGAGGCGATCGCTCCCGGTTCCACCATCGAGGATGTCATCGCCTGCGCCACCGATAAGGATATCGTCACCGCCTTGTCCAAAGAGGCGATCGCTCCCGGTTCCACCATCGAGGATATCACCGCCTGCGCCACCGATAAGGATATCGTCACCGCCTTGTCCAAAGAGGCGATCGTCACCGCCCAAGCCGAGCACCACATCATGTCCCTCCAACGCAAGAATCGTATCGTCACCTGCTGTGCCAACGAGGGTATCGTCAAACGGCGTGGGAGCATTGGTGGGGGACTCGTTGACATCGGTGACGTTGATGTTAAACAGTTGTGCGGTGCTTAACCCTCCCGCATCGGTGACCGTTACCTCGACGGCATAGCTATTGTCATTGCCCACATCCAACGGCTGTTCAAAGTCTGGGGCGGAGATGAAGGACAACTCACCCGTTATGGCATCAATCGTAAATAACCCTTGCTCTTCCCCTCCACTGAGACTATAGGTCAGGCCGTTCCCTTCGCTACTGCTATCGTCTGTGGCTTCGATATCAACCACCAGCGTAGTGTTTTCCGGCACATTCACCACGCTATTGGTCACAATCGTAGGCGCTTGGTTTGTACGACGCCCAAACACTACATAGCTGGAGCCTGAATAGGTGCCGTTGGGGGCAGCACCCCATGCCCCAATAATCAGGTCATCGACGCCATCGCCATTGATATCCCCGGCACTACTCACCGACATACCGGAACGGTCATTTGCAGCTACCCCATCGATGCGAAAGCCATTGCTGCCATTGAGGGTGGAGAGATTGAGGGTGCTACTAAACTCACCCCCACTGCCAAACACCACATAGCTAGAGCCTGAACCGGAGCCGTTGGGGGCAGCACCCCATGCCCCAATGATCAGGTCATCGATACCATCGCCATTGATATCCCCCGCACTGCTCACTGACCAACCGGAATAGTCAAATGCGGCTACCCCATCGATGCGAAAGCCATTGCTGCCATTGAGGGTGGAGAGATTGAGGGTGCTACTAAACTCACTCCCACTGCCAAATACCACATAGCTAGAGCCTGAAGTGGAGCCGTTGGGGGAGGCACGGTTTGCGCCAATGATCAGGTCATCGAAGCCATCGCCATTGATATCCCCCGCACTACTCACCGAACGCCCAGAATAGTCACCTGCTGCCACGCCATCGATACGAAAGCCATTGCTGCCATTGAGGGTGGAGA
>NZ_JACSWB010000223.1 GCF_016888135.1 Leptolyngbya sp. CCY15150 | reverse complement strand
CAAGTACCTGCTCCAGACGGATCAAACGGCTCGTAGCGCACCAGTTCCACCAATGCCCCGTCCGCTGGAATCTGCTGCTGCACGGCTTCTAGGGTGACGGGCTGGGTCTCGGTGCGGAAGACGGCACTGGCCCGCGCTAGCTGATTTTGCAACACTTCGGCTCTGTCCTCTAAAGACGCCATCAGTTCTGACTGCCCCTCGACGGGTTCACCAAAAAATAAATTAGCCCGCTGGGTGTCGATTTGACGCAATTCCTCCAGCAACGCTTGGTTTTCTGGGGTTAACTGTTGTTGCAGAGTGGCGTAGCTTTCTGCCGTGGCATCTAGTACCCGTCCCTTTCGGCGGAGTAGTGTGGTCAGTGCCAAGGGAGTTGCATCCGGTGCGTCTTGGAGATTGAAGGAGATGACCTGATTTGTTTCTCCTGAAAGGGTGACCAGGTAAGCCCACTGCCGTGCCTCGGAGGTGACCGCCAGATTCAGATCCAGTTGGGCTTCTCGACTTTCTGCAGCTCGTTCAAAGAATGGTAGTGCTGCGTCCACATTTCCCTGGGCTTGATACAACCCGGCCAGATTATTGACGCTGGTAGCCATATTGGGATGATTTTCACCTAAGGCATCTTCCACGATGGAGAGCGATCGCTGATAGAGTGGTTCTGCTGTCGTGTAATTCCCCTGAACACGATACAACAAGGCCAAATTATTGAGGCTTTGGGCAACATCGGGATGCGTTTCGCCTAATGCGGTTTCAAGAATCGTGAGCGATCGCCGTAAGAGTGGTTCTGTCGCCGCGTAATTCCCCTGATCTTGATACAACAAGGCCAGACCATTGAGGCTTTGGGCAACATCGGGATGTGTTTCGCTCAATGCGGTTTCAAGAATCGTGAGCGATCGCTGATAGAGCGGCTCCGCTGCGGCGTAATTCCCCTGAGCGCGATACAGTGCAGCTAGATTATTAAGACTGCGGGCGACATCGGGATGTGTTTCGCCTAATGCGGTTTCAAGAATCGTGAGCGATCGCTGATAGAGCGGTTCTGCCGCCGCGTAATTCCCCTGAGCTTGATACAACCCAGCTAGATTATTGAGGCTGGTGGCGACATCGGGATGTGTTTCGTCTAATGCGGTTTTAAGAATCGTGAGCGATCGCTGATAGAGCGGCTCTGCCGCCGCGTAATTCCCCTGAGCTTGATACAATCCAGCCAGATTATTGAGGCTGATGGCCACATCGGGATGTGTTGCACCTAAGGCGGTTTCCCTGATAGAGAGCGATCGTTGATAAAGCGGTTCCGCCGCCGTGTAATTCCCCTGATCTTGATACAATGAGGCCAAACCATTGAGGCTGTTGGCGACATCGGGATGTGTTTCGCTCAATGTGGTTTCAAGAATTGTGAGCGATCGCTGATAGAGCGGTTCCGCCGCCGCGTAATTCCCCTGATCGCGATATAGTGCAGCCAGATTATTGAGGCTTTGGGCGACATTGGGATGCGTTTCGCCCAATGCAATTTCAAGAATTGTGAGCGATCGCTGATAGAGCGGTTCCGCCGCCGTGTAATTCCCCTGATCTTGATACAAAACGGCCAGGTTATTGAGGCTAATGGCAACAATAGGATGTGTTTCGCCCAATGCAATTTCAAGAATTGTGAGCGATCGCTGCAAGAGGGGTTCTGCAGCGGCGTAATTCCCCCGAGCTTGATACAACGCGGCCAGATTATTGAGGCTGGTAGCCACATCGGGATAATTCTCGCCCAGGGCGGTTTCAAGAATCGCTAAGGCTTGCTGAACTAGCGGAATAGCCTCACCATACTGCCCCTGTTGATATAGTTGCCATGCTTGTTGATTCAACCGCTCCGCCTCTGCCAAAGCAGCAGCTTGCTCAGTCGTCAACGTCTGAGCCACCGCCGCCGGCATCTCCCCCACCCCCGGCACCATCGGAGCCACCAGCGCCAGCGCCATTACCACCGCTGCCATCCGCCGCCGGGCAGCCCCCCGCAGCAATAGCGAACCAACACCCCAATCCCTTACAGGACAAGGCATCAGTAGAGCAGACTTCCGAGAACGGGAACAACGCATCGCAGATCAGTCCTATTGAGCTAGAGGTCAACGCCCCTATATAGTCCTCGACCCTACCCAGGTATGCAAGACCTCCATGCGCTACTCTCGAAGTTGTGGCCCTGAAACGAGAAAAACTTGAACACCCAGATCCCCGGTTTCTTAAAGAAACCGGGGATCTAACACCCGATTACCCCATCCTCCATCGCGTGTTGGGAGTCTTGAGAGCGATCGCACCACGGATCTAGCTGCTGTGAACGGCTCAAAGGCAACCCATAACGCAGGCACCTTCAATCCTCATTTCTTTGATGATTTCGATTACTTTGCATGGATTGGAGCCTGGCTAGTTATCTTGGATATCTTACAACCCATTGCCAATCAAAATAAACGGTGCCCAATAGTAGGGATGGGCCAGGTCAGGGCTTTGGGTCAAGGGTTGCCCAGTGCGGCTATCGATAATCTCAATGGTGGCGTTGCCGCGATCGCCTTCCAAAACAGTTTCGTCGCTGGTGATCAATGCCTGCTGCGCCCGTTGCAGGGCTTCGGCTTTGCTGTAGCCGTTATTCAATGCCGCATAGAAAGCATCCATCAAGACCTGGGTGCCGCCGTCGCTGACTTGCCACAGGGAGGCGATCGCCCCGTTGCCCCTACTCAACAATTTCGATGAGGGTGGAGAAGACCGCGATCGCACCAGAATCCACCGCCGTATCTTCCTCTGCCACCGTGTCTACAGAGATAGTCCCGGTACTCCGGGAGAGCGAATCCACATCGCCCAGCAAATCAGTAACCAAATCGAGCGGATCGCCCTCATCAAAGAGCACCGCGCCGCGCTCGCGCCCCCCTCTGCTGGCGATCGTTTGCAGGTTGCGGAGTAAACTACGTAACGGCTGCTGGCTCACAATGGTCAGCACCTCAATGAAACCGGAACCGCTAAGCCGAAACTGCACACCATCTTCAGCACGGGGAACGACCTTGGATTCATTGGCATCAATGCGGGCGGCTTCGTCAGGGTCATCCCAGCGGGCGGGGTGCAGCACAACGATATTGCCCTGGCTATCGATGACTAGCGAACTCAAATACACCGCATCCGGCTCGGAGTTAGTAATCTCCATCTCGATCAGTTCATCGGTTTGATAGGTGGCGGATGTTGGCTCGACCTGGATACCAGAGGACGTGGGAGGTTGAGCATTGCGGCCCACGATGGGAATGCTCGGCCCGCGCCCGCTGGTCGCGTAGATTGTGCCTTCTACCTGCAAGCTAGATTCGGTGCTAGCAAGTTCTTGCAAGACCCGCATGACCAACAGAGATTTGAATCGCGGCTGCAAGCGATTCACGGCGGCGATGGCAGTTTCATTCACCGGGCCGGCGGTGTTGGGCACAATGCCACTCAGGTCAGCCGCATACAGACCCACCGAGCCGATGGGGGGTAGGGCAGTTTCTCCCGCCTGTCGGAGTTGCGCCTGCATTACTTCTGTGGTGCGCGCTAGAACGTAATTCAAGTTGGATCGTTGATCCACTGGCAAGACGTTAATGCGGTTCACCGTTTGCTCACCGCTGGTGGTTTGCAACACGGTTTGCAAGGCGGTTTCAGCGGCAACCTGCTCCGCTGCCAGGGTGGGGTCAACGCCGATTTGCAGCGTGGGGTTGGGTAGAGCTTTCAACTTCTCCCGCACTAGCATTCCTGCCTGCACGTCAATAGATTGCCCCTCAAGTCGTTCACCGTAGGCGTACAGGCCATTGCGAGACTGCAGCGCGATATCGCCTACTAGTTCCCGGGTCGTCGGATTGATCAAGGAGTAGACTGCTCCCGGCTGCACGGTCCCCAGCAGGGCTAAGGATGTGCCCCCCATCCAGATTTCAATTTGAGCGCCGGTCACGTCCGTCACGACGCCATCAGCAAAAGGCTGTTGAGGTGGCTGGAAATAGATCGGCTCTGCCAAATTGTTGCTGCCCGGCTCCTCTTCAAAAATGGGGATTTGCTCACCGCGATCGCGGGCGGCAATTCTTGTACTGCGCACCAGATTGACCTTGACGGTGTTAGCAGGTTCGGCAATTGGGGTTTGCCACAGATAACTGAGCAGATAAGAGAACGTTCCCGCCGTTTGCCCGCGATCGTAGGGTTGTTCGTAGGCCAACTGATCGCAACTGGCAGAGCCGATCGCCACGCCCTTGGCAATGCCGAGCGATCGCCGCCGATAAAATTCGCTGTCATCTATTTCTAAATCTCGCATCCAGCGGGCTTGGTTCTCCAGTTCTGCGGGACTGGGGGAGAGTTGCAGTCCATCACCGCGTCCGTCGAGCCGCGCCTCGTTGGTGGAGCGGACTCTTGCATTCCCCCGAGTACCCGACCCAGAGAAACAACTATCTAACACAACAGTCAGATTCTCGGTCTGAATCTGTTCCATCAGAAGGAAAAGGCTGCGACCCATGATGTCGGTCACGATCACTTCCGAGTCACTCACTCGTTCAGGCGTGGCATCCCGGGGCACCAGGGTACCGTTGAGACCGTTGGGATTGCTATCGGGGCCGCACTGGCTGACGGTGATGGGATTCGGGTCAATCACCTGGGAGCCGTGACCAGAATAATGCACCACTACGATATCTCCAGATCGCGCCTGCTGGAGGTGTTCCTGAAACGCTTGCAGAATGTTGTCCCGCGTCGGCGTCAACTCTGCATCGTCGGTGAGCATGAGTATATCGCTGGGGTTGAACCCAAACCGATGCACCAGCAGTTGATACTGCATCTCAACGTCTTTGATGCAGCCAGACAGGTTAGAAATTCTGGGATCCTCATACTGGTTGACACCGATGAGCAGGGCCAGTTTGCGGGGGGTGCTCTGGGCCAAAACTTTGCCGTAGCGATCGGCCTGACGCAAAAAGCCCGTCTGGCTGAGGCCCATCGCGGTTAGGGCTGAACCCGCAAACTGTAGGAAATGACGACGTTTCATTCTAGACATGGCATTAATTGGGTAAGGGACAGAAACATTTGGGAGTAGTTGCAAAATTCAAAATTCAGAAGGCTTCTTTACTCAGGGGACTGACTCAAAACGTTGACAAATCAACGGTTCTGGAGTCGGTGTCAGGACAGAAGACAGGAAATTTCATAGTTTTCATGATTGAATTTGGTCACATCAAGATAGGTTTAGCTATGGGAAACTGATTCACACAACCGCTTACTCCGCCGCCCCTAGCAGGGTGAAGGCGGCCCAGTTGCGGGGTTCGGGATGCTGCTGCATGGTGATCAGCATGGCCTGCCGCAGTGCCTGGGCGTTGTCTTGACCCTGAGCAAGCTGGTTGTAGAACTCGGTCATGAGTTCGGCGGTGGGGGCATCGGGGACGGCCCACAGCGACACCATGACGCTCGGCACGCCAGCCGTAATCAATGCACGGGATAGCCCGACAACGCCATCCCCCGTGATGCGGCCCCGTCCGGTATCGCAAGCACTCAGAATCGCCAGGTCTGCCTGCAAGTCCAGACTAAGAATTTCGGCGGACGTGAGCAGCCCGTCTTCGCCATCGCCCGGAGTGAGGGCGATCGCACCAGGGATATCCAGCACTCCAGACGATTCGGGGATGCCATAGTCCAGCAGGCCGTGGGTGGCCAGGTGAATTAGGGAGGCGTCGGGTAGCAATTGCTTGATGCGGGCTTCGGTAGCCTGATCGCCGATCAGAGCAGGACGCTGAAAGAAGTTGCCAATGGCTACGGCTTCCCGTTCGGCACCGGGCAGGTCGGACAGTTGGATGTCGGCAAACTCGCCACTGGCGGTCGGTGCCCAGACGGTGGGCATGACGGGGTTGCCAACAACCAGGGGATTGGTGTCGAGTAAGGAAGCCGAGCCTGGTTCGTTGGCGGTGTTATTGGCGAGGCCAAACACTTGAATTGAGGGAGCCGTGAGAATGGTGTGTTTCTCAATTAGATAAGTCCCGTTTTCGTCTTGCAGGGCGGCGAAGGGCACAAGGAACAGTTTGCCCTGGGGAATGAAGGCGACGTTTGCTTCGGGGTCGCTGGGCAGCAGGTCGGCGATCGGGTCAATGAGAATCTGGTGCAGGTCTTTGAGCTGCTGCGGGTCGGTTCCAGCGCCTTCTACAATGACGGTGGCGCGGGAGTCGTTCACGAGGGCAGTGAGTTCGGAGTCTGGGGTAGCGCTGCGGTAGACGGGGCCATCGATGGCGGCGATCGGGTTGATGGCTGGAGACTCGTTATCCGATCCATCGAAATCAACGGAGCGAAACTCGATGTCGCCGGAGGGCTGCACCACCCAGATGTAGAGCGATCGGTCAAAAATTTGGGAATAGGTGACCAGGGTGGTGTTGGTGTCGCGGGCAATTTGTTGGATTTCTGCCACGGTGGGAGCCTGCGCCACAGGGCTGGCGTCCAGGGCGGCGCGTTCTGCCTCGGTGGCGAGGCGGCTGGCCAACTGCAAGACGAAGGCCCGACCTCGACCGCGTTCGGTAATGGCTAGGGCTTCGGCGGTTTTATTTTGGGCAGTTAAAGCCCGTTCCAAGTTGGCGTAAGCCTGGGATTGGGTATCGGCAATGGAAATCAATTGGTCATCCAATAAGCCAGTGCGGAGGGATTCATAAACCTCAATCGACTGACGCAATACTGATTCTGCCTGGGGAAATTGCCCAGTAACAATCAGAGCCGCGCCTTGGTTGTTGAGAGTAAGCGCTTCCCCATCGCGATCGCCGATCTCACGCGTAATCACAAGCACTTGCTCATAGAAGTCGATCGCCGTCTGGTATTGACCGAGGTTGCGGTAAGCATTTCCCAAATTCCCCAGCGCGGCTCCTTCGCCCTGGCGATCGCCGATCTCCCGCGCGATCGCTAGACGTTGCTCATAGAAGTCGATCGCCGTCTGGTATTGACCGAGGTTGCGGTAAGCAATTCCCAAATTCCCCAGCGCGTTTCCTTCTCCCCGCCGATCGCTGATCTCCCGCGTAATCAAAAGCTGTTGCTCATAGAAGTCGATCACCGTCTGGTATTGACCGAGGCTATAGTAAGCATTTCCCAAATTCCCCAGCGCGTTTCCTTCTCCCCGCCGATCGCCGATCTCCCGCGCGATCGCTAGATGTTGCTCATGGAAGTCGATCGCCGTCTGGTATTGACCGAGGCTATAGTAAGCATTTCCCAAATTCCCCAGCGTGACTCCTTCTCCCCGCCGATCGCCGATCTCCCGCGCGATCGCTAGAGATTGCTCATGGAAGTCGATCGCCGTCTGGTATTGACCGAGGCTATAGTAAGCACTTCCCAAATTCCCCAGCGCGTTTCCTTCTCCCCGCCAATCGCCGATCTCCCGCGTAATCAAAAGCTGTTGCTCATAGAAGTCGATCGCCGTCTGGTATTGGCCGAGGCTAAAGTAAGCATTTCCCAAATTCCCCAGCGCGCTTCCTTCTCCGGCGCGATCGCCAATCTCGCGGGCGATGGCCAGACTTTGCTCATAGAACTCAATGGCGCGGTCATAGTCACCAAGACTATTGTAAGCATTGCCCAAATTCCCCAGCGCGGCTCCTTCGCCCTGGCGATCGCTGATCTCCCGCCTAATCACAAGCACTTGCTCATAGAGTGCGATCGCCTCTTGGTATTGTCCGAGGTCACTGTAAGCAATTCCCAAATTCCCCAGCGCGTTTCCTTCGCCCCGGCGATCGCTGATCTCCCGCGCGATCGCTAGAGATTGCTCATAGAAGTCGATCGCCGTCTGGTATTGGCCGAGGTTGGCGTAAGCCAGTCCCAAATTCCCCAGCATTTGTCCTTCTCCCCGCCGATCGCCGATCTCACGCGCGATCGCTAGACGTTGCTCATAGAGTGCGATCGCCTCTTGGTATTGTCCGAGGTCACTGTAAGCATTTCCCAAATTCCCCAGCGCGTTTCCTTCTCCCTGGCGATCGCCGATCTCACGCGTAATCGCTAAAGATTGCTCATGGAAGTCGATCGCCGTCTGGTATTGGCCGAGGCTAAAGTAAGCATTTCCCAAATTCCCCAGCGTGGCTCCTTCTCCCTGGCGATCGCCGATCTCACGCGTAATCACAAGCACTTGCTCATAGAAGTCGATGGCCGTCTGGTATTGGCCGAGGTCAGCGTAAGCAATTCCCAAACTGCCCAGCGCGTTTCCTTCGCCCCGACGATCGCCGATCTCGCGGGCAATGGCAAGAGCCTCCTCATACAACTCAATGGCTCGTTCGTATTGCGCTAGATTCCTATAGGCTTCACCCAGTGCATTCAGAACATTGCCCTCAGCCCCAAGATTCTCGATCGCACGAACGATTTCTAGCGCCTGTTCCCAACTCACAATGGCGTCTCGAACCTGGCCGGTATTCAATTGCTCAACCCCTTGCTGATAAAGGCGCACCGCTTCAGCCTGGCGGTCATCAGCTTGGGCAAGGTGCAATGGCGTTTGCCGGAGAGATCGGGTTGCTGCCAAAAAGCTAGGTGGCTGAGCTGCAGCAGGCTCAGTTTGTGTCAGGAGAGATCGAGTTTCTTCGGAGAAACCCGGTCTCTGAAATGCCGCAACATCAACAGTGGTGAGCAGGGCGGCGAGGGTAGCAAGGCTGAGTAGTTTGATAGGGTGGCGCATGGCTAAGTTTTGGGGGAATGATACTAGGATATAGTTCTGAGCCAGAGCTGCCTATGCACGCTTAGAACCGCTTTGGGAAGTTGAGACGGTTTGAGTTTCGAGTGAAGGAATCGGGCAGAGACTGATTACTCATCACCGCAAATCTCTGTGACCAAGGCAGCTTGAGTCTCCAGCAACTCTGGAGAGGGATCACTAACGGCAAAGATCGCTTGCAGTACATCCGCAGGCAAACTGTTGTCAAACTCAAGTTCTAAAAACGATCACCAAGGTCAGCATTCTAGCTGGGCCGCGCCAAGGTTGAACCCACCCCTAACCCATCCAAGGAAGGGAACTAACGCCTGAATTTCCCTCTTGGGAGGAGATTCAGGGGGAGAGTTAGCAGGTGAAACGATGATAGAACAGGCATCTTAGAATGAATCAGCCCTTGCATCACAAGGGAGCTGCTTCTGTTGGAAGTTAGCGATCGCCCCTTGTAACACTTGCACCAGTAACCGCTCGACTGTATTGCAGCACTTGTTGGTAGGTGTCTAGAAAGGTGTCCTGATCCGCTTTCGTGTCTCCCGGTGCAGGAGCCGCCGCCAGCCGTCGTCGGGCAGCCCTTGCAGAACAAGATATTGGCAGAGTAGACATCCGAGAATCAAAACAACGCATCGTAGATCCGTCCGATTAAGCAAAAGGTCAACCCTATATAGTTCTCAACCTAACCCAGGTATGCAAGCTTGAACCCATTAGATGTTGCGCCAATACAGTTCAGAGACGGCACATCCAGCCGATTGACACTTCATTTTTTCCATCTAATGCTCACCTGACTTGTGCATACCCTCCATCACCTCAGCACTAGGTCACTTCAGAACATCGTTCCATTTCATGAAGCAACAACAACCACAGACCATTCGGAGGATTGTCCGCTCAACACATCCATGTCCTGTGTAGCGTTGAGCCTTAACCAACCTCAATGGCTGGGACAGGTTCAATCCGAATGCCCAGTCAGACCTTTTTTATCTTGTCTAGCGTCTGTCTGACTGAACGTTTATGTCTTTGCTTCTGTTGATGTCATCAGATGCTGCTCTGTCCTGCATTTCAGGATTGAGATCGGTGGACTGGTGACATGTCATCAACCTGATCCATTCTCAACATATTAACCACAATGAAACTACGACAAACTATTCTGCTCAGCATGAGCGCATCTACCCTTGGATGCTGTTTCGCAGTGCCCGCTCTCGCGCAATCCGAGTTAGAGAACACGGTGCATCAACCCGTACCACAGACTGCTCAGCCAATTTCTGAAGGAGCGATCGCATCCTCAAATGCTGAGGTTGCAGATGCTGAACCGTCTGAAGCCGTTAGTACAACGGTTGTAACTGATTCCTCGGATAATGAATCTGAGCTAGTGTATTCAACATCCGCTAGTGATTTGGTGTCACCAGACGGGCTTGAAATGACGGTTGAAATCGCACAAATGGATGAACCGGAAGTCACTCCGTTGATGCCGATTGAAACTCGGATTTTGGGCGATCAAGTCAATTGGGAAATCAATACGGATGTGGTGTTCCTGCGACGCAATATTCCCGATGTGGTGACGTCTATCGATAGTCAACTCGATCCACTCACCAATACTTTAATTGGCAGCAATGCGTCTTTAGGGGCAGAGTCGCTTGGATTTGACTTGGCGACTGGTGGACGGTTCACCGCAGGCTATTACCCCACGCCGCGCAGTGGATTTGAAGTCTCGTTTATGGGATTGGTGGATTGGAATGACTCGGAAACGTTTGTCTCGGATAGTGGTGAAACGTTACGAGCGTCGTTTGTGGATCCCGTTCGGGCAGGGCAGGATGATGACATCGCCCTCAGTCCTCGAAATACCAACCAGGTCGAAGATTTTGTTGCGGCTCGGTCACAGCGACTCGATTATGAATCAGATCTCGATAGTCTGGAACTCAATTATCGCTATGCACTCACGTCGCCGTCTGACCGCTCCTATACGACGTTGGTGGCAGGCTTCCGCTACATGAGTATTAATGAGGAGTTTATGTTCACCTCGAATGATGGGGCGAGTCGTCTGGGCGGTCGCCTTGGTACTTACGAGATTGACACCAGCAATGATCTGGTGGGGCTACAAATTGGTGTGGATAGCGGGGTTCAGGTTACGCCGAATTTGGGTTTGGATGTGCGTGTCCGGGGTGGGCTGATGCTCAATTTCAATGACCAAAGCAGTACGTTTGTGAATGACAATGGCATTCCGACGGTGCTGACTGGTTCTGAGAGTGATACCAGTGTGGCGCCTCTGGTTGAGTTGGAAGGGTCGGCAAGCTGGGATATTGGCGATAATTTTACGCTGAAGGCGGGCTATCAGCTTCTCGCGTTGAGCGGTATTGCCCTGGCACCGTCTCAGTTTGGCCCACTGGATGAACTGGGGGATCTGAACCGATCGTCGGTGATCTATCACGGGCCGTTTGTCGGTCTTGAACTCCGGTTTTAACGGATCGTCTTAACCAACAGGTTTAACGAGTCGTTTTAACACTGACTGTCGCTAGAACCTAACATACATCATCAGGTTCTAGCGACAATAATTGATTTTTCACTGTGAGAGTTTCATGTTTTGATGACCGACTGCGTTATTGCTTATCTGCTATCATTAAACGCCGCCAATCAAGATAAACGCCGCCCAGTCGCGGGGGTTGGGATAGGCTTCGAGCATGATCAACATGGACTGGCGCAAGGCTTGGGTATCGCTGTCGGTCAATTCCCGCTGCTCATAGAAAATGGTCATTAGTTCGGCAGTCGGTGCATCGGGGACAGCCCAGAGGGAGACCATGATTTGCGGCACCCCGGCTTGGATAAAGGCACGAGATAAGCCAACTACGCCATCGCCAGTAATGCTTCCCCGTCCGGTGTCGCAGGCACTAAGGACGACGAGTTCGGCGCTGAGGCTAAGATCATAGATTTCGGCGGCGGTGAGTAAGCCATCTTCGCCGTTTCCGGGAGCTAAGGCGATCGCCCCTGGAAAAAAGGGCTCTGTTTCGTCGTCACGATAGTCCAATAAACCATGGGTTGCCAGATGAATCACTCGTGCGGTGGGCATCTGTTGCACCACCCGTTGTTCGCTGGCGGTTTCTCCCAATAATGGTTCTGTTTCAAAACGGGTGGCGATCGCAATGGCTTCGGCTTCTGCACCCATCAAGCTTGATAACGGTTCAAGTTGATTGGTCTGCGGATTCAAAATGCTGGGCATGGTTGGATTTCCAACAATCAACAATTCATTATCTTGGAGTGACCCACGCCCTGTTGGTCTATTCTGTTGAAGCTGACTGAGGACTTGAATTGAAGGGGCAGTTGCTAATGTATGCTGTTCAATCAAATATTGACCGTCTGGGTTTATCAATGCTGGAAATGGCACTAAGAATAGGGATTCCTGAGGAATGATCACAACCGTTTCTTGTGGATCAGAGGGGAGATAAGTGGCAATGGGAGCAATCAAGAGGTGATAGAGGTCTTGTAGGATGGCTTGTTGTCGTTCCTGCTGCTCGGCTTGGGCTTCGGGGGTTGACACTACTTCAATCGTGGCCGCGTTCCCGCTACGAACACCGAGGGTTTGGCGCATCATGGCGACTAAATTCATGAGGTCAATGGGTTGTTCGGATAGGTCAACTTGCTCAAAGTGAATTTCACCAGAGGGTTGAATCACCCAGATGAACAAACTTTCAATGGTGTTCAGCCAGCGATCGCTCGACCGTCCTGGAATAAAGAGTTCTGCATTTCGAGGAATCAAGGCATATTCAACCAGCGTGATATTCTGCTGTTGCGCGATGGATTGCAGGGTGACGAGATCAATCGTATTGTCTGAATTGTCTAATGGTAACTGTTCTGTTGCGGCAAGTTGAGCAGATAAGATTTGGGCGCGGCTTTGCTCAGATGCTATCAATGCGGCTTCGGTTTGGTCTTGGGCAATCAACACTTGTTGCAAAAGACGATAGGTCACAAGCTGTGTGTCAAAAAATTGAATGAGTCGCTGTGGTTCTGTAATGCGCTGTCGCTGCTGTTCCCAAAGGGCGATCGCGTCTCGCAAATAGCGTTCTGACTCAGGTAAATCACCCGCCAGAAGGAGTACATTACCTAGATTATTCAAAGCCTGGGCTATCCCCAGCGGCGTTCCGGCTGCCTGTTCTGCAATGAGAGCAGCTTCGAGATAGGATTGGGCGCGGGCATAATCGGACTGCATTGTATAGGCTTTTCCAAGGTTGCCGTAGATGAGTCCTGTTAAGGTTGGGTCGCCCAGCGGTTCGGCGAGTTCCAATGCAGTTGTGGATGCGGAGAGGGCGGCTTCGAGGGCTTCAAGCGCCAGATAGGTTTCGCCAATTTGGGCATAGGCAACCGCTAGGCGATAGGGGTCTTGCAGTTGCGCTGCTAAGGATAGAGCCTGTTGGTGGGCATCGAGGGCTTGGCTGAATTCGCCGGTATAAAAGTAAGCGGTTCCGAGGGCTTGGTAGGCTTGAGTCAGCAAGGGAATATTCTGTTCGGCTTGGGCTAGTGTGACAAATTGCTGGGCGTGGGGGAGTAGGGCATCGTAGTCGCCTAACACGGTTTCAACCAGCGTGAGTAAATTCAAAACCCGAAGTTCGAGTGAGATATTGGCTTGGGTGGCTTCAAGGGCAAGTGCGTCTTGCAGATAGGTTTGGGCGGTTTCCCATTGTTCTTGGTTCGCGGCGATCCAGGCGGCATTAATCAGGTCTTCGGTCTGTTGAATGGAAGACTGAAGCATTTGGTATTCATGGAGTTGGGGCCGAGGCGATGTTAGTGGGGCTAATGCCATGCTATGCGTAGGGATGGAGAGCAGTACCCCACACATCAGAGCGATTGAACGTTTGGAGGGCTTAAACGTTAGATTCATGGTGGGACACCTACTCTATTCTTATCGATATACGGCTCGCCCGTTTTTCGCAAAAAAGCGATCGCCCCAAAATTTTACAGCCCATTGCCAATCAAAATAAACGGTGCCCAATAGTAGGGATGGGCTAGGTCAGTGCTGCGCTCTAAGGGTTGTCCAGTGCGGCTATCGATAATCTCAATGGTGGCGTCGCCGCGATCGCCTTCCAATACCGAGGTATCGCTGGTAATCAGGGCAATCTGCGCCCGTTGCAGGGACTCAGCTTTGCTGTAGCCGTTGTTCAGCGCCGCATAGAAGGCATTCATCAAAACTTGGGTGCCGTCATCGCTGACTTGCCAGAGGGAGGCAATCACCGATTGTGCGCCAGCGGTCTGAAGCTGATGTCCCAATCCCAAAAACTCAATGCCACTGCCCAACTCCACGCTACCCACGGCGGTTTGACAAGCACTTAAAACAATCAGTCCCACATGGTTCAGGTTCCAACGTCGTCGAATGTCCCGGAGGCTGATACGTTCACCACTGCCCAACACAAAGAACGATTCTTGGGGAAGGCTGGTGACAAAAGCGGCATGGGTGGCGAGATGAATAATTTCGGAGCTGCCAAGTCGATCTTCTAGATCGCTCAAGCTAAAGTCCTGATTAATTAACACACTGGCATCAGGATACTGATTGGCAAGGTTAATGACTTCTGTTTCAGTGAATGGCAGGTCACTAAAGTTATAGGGACTTTCGGCAACAGTGAAGGAGAAGGAACAGTCTGCACAGGCGGCAGCGAGCAATCGCTGGTTCTCTCTGGGTGGGTCGGCGAGGTCGGTGAGGGAATCGGCGGTGATGTGGCTGATGCTGAAGCGTTGGGCAAGATACTGTTCACCATCGTGAAGTGCCGCGAGGGGAATGTAGCGCAGTGCGCCATCGGGAGAATAGATAATGGATTCAACACCCTGCTGGGTTAATGTCTCGTCCATTGGTTCGATCAGCCAGGTGTAGAGTTGCTGGGCGATCGCTTCAATATTGGGATCGCGGGTGGTTAACTGTTGCCCAAATTCAACGATGGCTTGGTTGAGTTCGGTGCTGCTGACATTGACGGGAAACCGAAGGGGCGGCGCATCGGGGAAGACCAGCACCAGTTCTAGGCGATTCTCCAAAATCAATGGATACAGCACTACCGTACGCTGGGGCATTGCCTGAAGTTCGTCTTGGAGTTGGGCATAGGAATCGAGTTCGAGGTTCTGTCCTTGGGTTGATTCACGAATGAGGCGGATGGCGGCATCGACTTCGGGGCGATCGCGAAAGTCATCAAAAAATCGCTCTTGTACAGCGACACTAGCGTCTCGTAACTCAGATAAACGTTCTCGCTCAGAATCGGTCAGTTCATCGAAGGGTTGGGATTGCAACTGTCGTAATTCTGCCGCCTCATTCAGCACTTGTTGGTAGAGCGCTAATAATTCGGTTTCGATTTGCCAATAGTCGATGTCGCTTTCGGCAGTGCTACGAACGTCTTGTAGGTAGTCATCCAGTTCTTGGACACGTAACAAATCCAGGACGCGCTGGGCTTCGAGGATGCGGTTTTGTTGCAGAAGCAGGTCGGCGAGGCGACGGTAGGTATCTGCCACAGACTCTGTGTAAGACTGCTGAAAATCGTTTGGTAATGAACGAATATTTTCTCGAATTCCTTCTGTTACATTGACAGACTGTTTGTAAAAAAGGATGGCTAACTCAGCCTCACCTTGCACATCCAAAAGACTACCTATATGACTCAGCGCTGCTCGCTCAATCGGACGGTTGTCAGCTTGTCTCAGTAAAAATAGGGCTTGCTGATACGCCTGCATTGCGTCATCATATCTACCTAAATCTCGATAGATAGTTCCCAGACTATCCAGCATATTTCCTTCTCTAGCTGGATCATCTACTTGTTGAATGATACCTAATGCCTGGTTAATGGAATCTAAGCCTCGACCAGGTTGCTCCATTTTGACATGAAGCAACGCAATGTTATTGAGTGTTGTGGCTTCGCCGATAATATTCTCCGCCTGCTGACTGGCGATAAGGGATTGCTGGTACATATCTAAAGCTTGTGCAAAATCTCCTTCTTCTTCAAGCACTAAGCCAATATTATTTAAGGTTTGACCAAGCCCTTGCTGATTGTCTATCCTACGGCGCAGTATCAATGCTTGATCATAAAAATCAAGTGCGAGAGTGTTCTGATTTAGTTCATCATGAAGGGCACCAAGGTTATGATAAGTTGCTGCTATTCCTTGTGTATTATTTTCACGTTCGAAAATCTCCAGAGCCGCTTGATAGTGCTCTAGGGCTTGCGCATACTCTCCTCGGCTCACATGAAGCTCACCAATATTATTGAGGGTTGTAGCTTCACCGGATGCATCGCCTATGCCTCGACGTAACTCCAGCGCTTCTTCGTAGGAGGATAACGCTTGAGGATAGTCTCCTGAATCACGATAGGCAACGCCAAGATTATTTAGTACCAGCGCCACATTAAGTGAGTCGTTAAGCCTTATAAAATTTTCCAGCGCTCCATTATAGTAAGTAATAGCTGTTAGGTATTCTTTCTTCTCATAGAAAAAACTAGCCTGCAATGCATATGCAGTTCCAAGTCCGCCGTAGCATCTAGTAGATTCTGTATCGCCAGACTCCATTCTCAAAGCCGCAACACGTATGTTGTCAACCAATGTTTCGTGATTGCGCCATCCATCTCCATATCCCCAACAAATGTAACCCTCGGCATCACTACGGGTCAAAAACTCTAATATCTGCATGGCTCTAATATCCTGATCAAGCCTTTCATAAGCAAGAGCAACATTTACTGCACTTATGATCATCCTGCCGCTACTAGATATTTGTAGCTCTCTAGTATTCAGGTCACTGGAGAATACATTTTCATAGATATCTTCGAAGTCATCAAATCTATATGAGAACTCATTCAATACAATTACCATAGCCTCTTGAAAAGCTTCTAAGGCAAGCTCATATTTCTCTTCTTGAAAATATACTTCCCCTATTCTGTTATATAAATCTCCAACATTGGTATTAGAATCAAAATCTCCGAAGTTGCCTTGACTGTAGTCAAAACAATCTTCTCCCAAGTGCTCACAAATTTCTAAAGCTGAATAATACGAGATAAGAGCCTGCTCATACTGTTCTAGTTCGTAATGTGTTTGACCAATTCTATAAAGAATGATTTCCTCATCATCGGATTCATCAGTTTCTTGACGGTATCTTAAAGCTTGCTCATAAGCTTCTAATGCTTCTACATATCGATGAGAACTTCGATATATTTCTCCCATATCAAATAAAACCTCACTCATTGCTTGAGTCTTTTCTTGCTGCTGATAGATCTCTAGCGCCTGTTGAAAAGCACCAATGGTTAGGCGATAGTACTCTTCATTTTGTTCAAGTTCTTCAATTGTTCGTGGCCGTAACCTATCCTGGTTTGCTGTAAGATTTCTGTAAATTTGACCAAGACTATACAATGCATCTGCTGCATTAGTTAAATCGCCGACTTCTTGATAAATTTCAGATGCTCTTTGTAAATATGCAATGTTGCGATTGGAAGTTCCCTGTCCACGATATCCTAGAGAAACTATGTGTATCAGTAATGCTGCTTCGCTGATGCGATCGCCAATTTCCTGATATAGAATCAGTGCTTGTTCATAAGCCTGTTCATAAGCCGCATCTGATTCATCCCAAGCTCTATTTTCTCGATACAAATCTCCAAGTTTTTGAAGTATACTTGCCTGTCGAGCGCGATCGCCAAGCTCTCTGAAAATAAGAAGAGCCTGCTCATAGGAGTCAATAGCCTCTTGATATTGCTCCAAGTCAGAGTAGGTATCACCTAAGTTGAGTAATTCGTTTCCCTCAATCTCACGAGCAATGAGAAGACTTTGTTCATGGAGATCTATCGCTTGCTGATGTTGCCCCAGGCTCGAATAAACATTGCCCAGGTTTCTCAGAGCATCCCTTTCTCCTCTAAGGCTGGCCTGAGGGAACGCGCCCCGAGTAGTTGGAGCTTGATAAATTTCTAGAGCTTCTCGGAGAAATTGTAATGCTTCTTGATATTGACTGAGTTGAAGTTGTTCAATGCCTTGTTGGAAGAGGCGATTCGCTTCCTCCAACAGTGTCGCTGCATCCGTCTCGGTCGTGGTCTGGGCGCGAACCGTAGCGGGCAATAGGGGCACCGCAGCGGGGGCAATCAGCAGCGCGGTCAGCAGGGGCAACAGGGATTTGGCATTCATGGTTTGGGGTTCTCTATCACGTCTACATAGTACCTAGTCGCCGTACCGTCGGTGGCTATGCAGTTCTCGTCATTCACGGGGTCACAACCCACCGGTATCCGTTTGCTATGCTTAAACCATCCGTCGTTTCCAACATCAACCTCGTGCCCCGCCCTCGTTTCAAATCACTGCAACTTGGGACACCACGGCTGCCGTTTGGGTCGTCACCAGCGATGACATTCCCGGACTAGCCACCGAATCTCCCTCCCTAGACACCCTGCAAGACAAACTGCGGGTGATGATTCCAGAACTGTTACGCCTCAATCAGGTTATTGCTACCGATTATCGAGGCGCGATCGCCTTTGAACTGATCAGCCACAAGCATGGCGCGATCGCGTCATAGGCAACAAGATGGTGGCAACAAAATGGTCAAACCGCTCACCCCCAAACTGACATCGCTCCTCAAGTCAATGGAGTTGGCTCCAACGTCACATCTTCATAGAGTGCATCTAGATTATCCTGAAACGCAAGGCTCTGTAACTCAAAGGTTTCATCCGTTGGATGATAGGATTGCAGCACCCATAGCCCCTCCGAGTTACGCCGAAAACATTCCACCCGTTGATGCTGAGTATTAATCAGCACATATTCGTCCAGCGTATCGAGGGTTTGGTAATCAAAAAACTTATTGCCGCGATCGAAGGCTTCTGTCGAAGCCGACAGCACCTCTACAATTAGCTTCGGAAATCGCTTGTAGGTCGGGGTTTCTGCGTCCCGCTCATCGCACGTCACCACCACATCGGGATAATAAAAACAGTTTCGTGTCTCGACCCGTAGCTTCATATCGGCAATGTAAACCCGGCAGTCTGTTCCCCGCACATGGCTGCGGAGCATGGCAAACAGGTTGCCAGCGATCGTCACATGGGCATCCGTCGCCCCGGCCATCGCATAGACTTCACCATTGACGTACTCATGCTTGATGGGGCTTTCGGCTTCAAGCCGCAGATATTCATCGGGGTCAAGGGGGCGTTGAGACGAAGCAACCATTGTTTTCACCATTGGCATCTATCTTGATTGTAGTCGAGGAGCGATCGCCCTCCAGTTTATCCACACTGAAATGAGAGAGCGATCGCCCCCATTCAATTATTCCGACTCCTCCCGAATCTCGATCATCGTCGAGAATGCTGCTAACACATTCGTATCTATCGGACTTTGTTGACTCATATCCACAACACCAATCGTGGCTGGGTCACTGCTACGAGATATGTCACCCACATCCCCTAGCAGATCCCCCAAGACCCGTAAGGGTTCATTCTCCTGAAGTTGTAGGAAACCTCTGGATACACCACGGCTACGCGCCATGTCTTCTAACCCTCGCAATACATTCCGTAAGGGCTCGGTGCTGACGAGGGTAATCAGTTGAACAACCCCTGACCCGCTGACCGCAAAAGCACTCTCATCTTCTGGACGAGGAACAGTTAAGCTACTCTCCGCTTCAATCAGAGAAGAATCTTCTGGCGCTTCAAAATCAATGGGGTACAGCGTAATCAAGTTGCCGCCCGCATCGATAGCCAGGCAACTCATATACATTTCTCGGTCTTCTTGGTTGTCGATTTGTATCTGAATCGCCTCTCCGGTTCGAAAGGCTTGAGTCGCCACGGATGGCGACTGAAATGGATTACCCGACTGACGACCAGAAATGGGTACCGATGCCCCGCTGGCAGCAAAGACGTTGCCCTGAATGTTGAGGTTAGAACTGGTGGTGGCGATACCGTTTAAGATCTGACCCACGAGGAATAACCGGAACTGGGGACGTAAGCGACCCACAGCGGCGATCGCACTTTCATTGACCCGCCCAAAGGTATTAAGCACCGGTGATAATGCGGGGGTAAATAATCCGATGGTGTTAATGGGTGGCAGATCAGTTTCTCCTGCTTCGGTAAGTTGAGCCAGCAGGTCTTCAGTTGCCTTACCCAAGATATAATCCAGCGATACCGGATCATCGGGGTCAACATCAACGACCTCCAGACGATTGACGCTATCGGCAATCAGTGCGTCGTTCAATGCTGTCCGTGCGGATTCGGTTTCATCGCCAAGGGATGGATCAAGTCCCAAGATAAGCTTGGGATTCAGGGGAATGCCAACCACTCGTTCCCGCAGCAGTTGCCCGGCCTGAAGCTGGGACGGATCGCCGTTTAAGACTCGTCCGGTGGCGGCTAATCCCGATCGCGTTTCTTGCTGGATCTGAAGTGGATCGCCGTCGGCTTGCAGCAGGATCTCATTATTGGCATCGAGAACGGTAAAAATCGTGTCGGTGGAACCAATATTTTGAGAGGAGATACCACCCAACCAAAATGAAATTTGGGAGCCGGTAATGTCGGTAATCACCGCTTCAGCACTGGGGCGCTCTGGTTCAACAAAATACAGCGGCTTTTCTTGATTATCGGTGCCCGGTTCATATTCGATGATCGGATCTTGGGGATGACGCTCAGCCAAGACGCGAGTGCTGCGGGCAAGGTTGACGTAGGTGGTGCCGGCGGCTTCGCTGCCCGATAGTTGCCATAGATAACGAGTGAGCAGATAGGAAAAGGCTCCAGCACTAAAGCCATCAAATGCATAATCGAGGGCAAGCTGTTCCCGCCGGGCAGAGCCGATCGCAATGCCGTTAGCAATGCCTTCAAGGCGGGCGGCTTCAAAGGCTGCTTGGCTAAGGTCAAGATGAGTAACCAGTTCTTGCTGCATCTCGAATTCTTCAGGGCTGGCTAAGAAGGTGCGGCTAAAGTCTCTGACTTCAGCGCGGACGACTGTATTGCCTCGCGTTCCGGCTCCAGAGTGGCAGCTATCCAGCACCATGGTGACGTTATCGGTGTCGATGGCGCGGGTCAGCAAAAAGAGCGATCGCCCCATAATATCTTTAACCGTGATCGTTGTGTCTTGTGGGTCAAAGGCGATCCGATCGTTGGGAACCAGAGTGCCGTTTAGGTTACAGTCTCTTGCTTCACGGCAAGCTTCGGAATCGAGCGGGGTGGGATCTTCGACGCGGGAGCCATGACCAGAATAGTGAAATACCACCACATCGCCAGGGTGGGCTTGGGCAATTAGGTGTTCTTTGAAGGCGCGGATAATATTGTCGCGGGTAGGGCGCAGGTCTGAGCTGCTGGCGTTGTCCCACACTTCGACGATATCGCCGGGGTTGAAGCCATAGCGACGGATCAGCAGTTCCCGCTGCATCTCGACGTCGTTGAGGCAGCCACGCAGGGAACTTGCACTCTCGTATTGATTGATACCGACCAGCAGCGCCAGCTTACGGGGGGTGTCTTGGGCTAGCACTCGTCCGTAGCGGTTGGCCTGACGCAGGAAGTCAAACTGGCTCAGACCAATGGTGGCGAGGGTGGTTCCGGCGGCTTGCAGAAAACGGCGGCGATTGAATTGGGGCATGATTCACTCCTCTGGGTGGGTTGATAACTTGCGTCTCATGATACCTATTGCGATCGCTACGGAGGCTATGCACGGTGAGTTTCTTTACTACAGCCCATTGCCAATCAAAATAAACGGTGCCCAATAGTAGGGGTGGGCCAGGTCAGTGCTGCGCTCTAGGGGTTGTCCGGTGCGAGTATCGATAATGTTGATAGTAGCGTTGCCGCGATCGCCCTCTAATACGGTTTCATCGCTAGTAATCAGGGCAATCTGCGCCCGCTGCAGTGCCTCAGCTTTGCTGTAGCCGTTGTTTAGTGCCGCATAGAAGGCATCCATCAAGACTTGGGTGCCACCATCGCTGACTTGCCAGAGGGAGGCGATCGCCGCTGACGCACCCGCTTGCTGCATCAGATAGCCCAATCCAAGAGTTTTTTCTGCGCTGCCCAATTCCTCACTCACGGCAATCTTGTAGACACTTACCGCGATTTTCAGATCTATAAGCCACAGGGAAACATCAAATAGTGGCTTCTCAAGCTGCCAAACTGTGTGGGTTACTCAAGCGGCAATTGCTGTAATAACCAGATTGACACCGTGCAGTTGCTGCTGATCCAGGTCAAAGGTCAAAGAGGGTGAGGCGATCTCCATCCCCTAATTATTGTGCTTCTCCAGCTATGGTGAAAGCTGCCCAATTCACAGGTTCAGGGTAAATTTGCATTGTATCCAACATGGCTAGACGTAATGCTTGTGCTTTACTGGCGCCCTCTTTCCAATGGGTATAGAATTGGGTCATCAGGAATGCTGTTGAATCATCAGGAACCTTCCATAGAGAGGCAAGAACGGTTGGAACTCCAGCCTGCATAAAAGCACGAGATAAAGCCATCACCCCATCTCGATTCACGTCTCCACGGCCTGTATCACAAGCACTGAGAACAACAAGCTGTGCCCTTAAGTCCATGTCATTAATTTCTTCTGCAGCTAGAAAGCCATCATCTAGTCTCCCTTCTTCAGGATGCCATTGATAAGTCATAGGGGCATTTGGATCAGGGGCTAAGGCAATCGCACCCGATTCCTGATAGAGAGAATCACCTGTATGCATCAAACCATGTGTAGCCAGATGAATAATGGACGCTGTTTGCATTTGTTCAACAACTTTGTGTTCTTTTGCCTCTTCTCCTATCAACGGGCTTGTCCTAAAAAGATTTGCAACGCTTAAAGCCTCTGCTTCAGCCCCAGGTAAGCTTGATAGTTGTTGTGGAAGCTGATTTTCGGAAACAGAAAGAGAAGGCATGGGAGAAGGATTCCCAACAACCAATACTTCTGACGGCAAAGTCTCAGCTAGATTAAATTCTTGAGAATCATAAAGTTGATCAAATAAAGCCAATGCTTGGATTGAATGCGCTGTGTAGACAGGATGTCTCTCAACAAAATATTGCCCACGTTCATCAACAAGTGCAGAAAATGGAACTAGGAAAAGCTCAGATTGAGGAATAAATAAGATTTTCGTCTCTGCATCCTCTGGAAGATACTCTTCAATAGGCTTAATTAGTAAATTATACAAGGCTCTGAGGTTTTGTCTTTCCCTTTGTGCAGATTCACTACTCTCCGAAGAGGAAATGACAGCTATATGGGCAATATCCCTTGTCTCGATAGCTTCACGACTTACATTAATTAGATTGAACAAGGAATTTTCATGATCTTCAAGATTAACTTCATGAAAATAAATTTCACCCGAAGGTTTTGTGATCCAAATATACAAGGTACTATTATACTCGTCAATATCATTGATCGAATAGTGAACGATAACTGTGTTCTCTGTCTGAGCGACCTGACGAACAGCAGCTAAATCAATTGTCTTTCCAGTGAGTAAGTAATTAAGCTCGTCACCACCATCTTCTTGCCATGACCATACCAAATCATACCAGTATTGAGAATTTAGCTCTTCGGAGAACTCTTGTTGTAAAACTTGTTCTTCTAGCTCTATAACCAGACCAGTCGAACGGCTTCTTTCAGAAACAATGAGTGCATCTTCTACAGCACCACTACTGACGAGCTTTTCCTGCAAAGCTAAGTAAGGGAAATATGATTGGAAATTTCCATAACGTAGACTGTCCCCGAATTGGCGATCTCCAAAAGCAACATATTCAGGAAAATAAAAATCTCCTGCATCTAATCGTTCTATATTATCAATCACTTGGTATAAAGTTGATTGAGATCCTTCATCATTAGGCGTGCTCAGCAAAGAAATAGACAAACCAGTATAAGGCTCTTGTAAACATAAAAGAGTAGATGCGTAAGATCCAAGGTTATTTAAGCAGGTATTGATTGATATCTGGAATACTGCATTCGCCTCACTGTATTGCCTTAAATCTAGATAAGCTCTTCCCAGGTGATAGGAGAGCATAGACAAAGAACTTGAATTTTCTGCTTGAGCAGCAGAAACGAGCTGCTCAAGTCGGGTAAGCGTATGATCAGTGCTGACATGATCCTGCTTTTTATCATAAAAATAGACCAGATTTGCTAATGCCTTTGCCTCACCAGATAAGTCATTTAGTTCATGGGCTATATCAACCAACCTCCAATGTTGAATAATAGCTTCATCTATCCCTACTTGCCCTAGATAAAAACTCTCTAGTTCATCTGGAATTTCTGATCTTCTACCTAATTCTGCTAACTCTTGGTTTAGAGAAATTATGTGCTCATACTGAAATGCTGCTTCATCATTTCTATTTAGTTCTCTATAAAGCCTAGCTAACTTTGCGGTAGCAGCTATCTCATAGCTCATATTTCCAACTGATTGCCATATTTCAATGATCTTTTGGTACCCAACTATTGCACTCTCATATTGTTCTCGTTCAATATAAAAATCAACTAACTCCTGGTGCATATCAGACGCTTGTGCAAAATTACTGGAAGCAAGTGACTCTTCAATAGCTTCCAAATAAAGAGACACAACTCCTTCATAATCTTCAGTTTCTTGATAAACTCGTGCCATACCTCGTGTTAAATCTGCATCTGCTAGTCCATTCACATATCTAATTTGTTGATATCGAGCGAGGGCTTCTTCGTTCTGTCCGACGGCATGATAAGCTTCGGCCAAGGGCTGAATGGCACAAGCCTCATTACTGCTTATGCTTGCTAATTGTGAAAATCGAAGACTCTGCTCATAATTGAGAATTGCTTCTTCGTATTGCAGGGCTTCTAAGTACAAGGAACCCATAGAACAATAAATAGAAGCCAAAGAATCATAGTCTCCTAAACTTTCCTTTATTTCTGCAGCCCTTTGATAAAAGGAGAGCTTAATATCAAGCCCACCATAGTACCATCCATTGAGTATAGACATCGTCCCTAAAATACTATCTACTTCAGCTTCAAAATCCCCTAATTGCCGGTAAACTTCTGCAGCTTGGCTGCGGTAGTAGATAAATAGATCATGATCTGAAAAGAAGGTACGATACCAATCACTCAGTCTTACATAAAAGTTGGACTCACCTTCCCAATCTTCTCTTTCACGGTGTAAAATTGAAATTTCCTGAAGTAATACTTCTGCCTCATCACGCCGTCCTGCCTTTTCAGCCATAAAGGCCATTCTTTCCATGACGGAAACTCGTAAATCAAAATCATGGACTTGAGTGTAGATTTCCTGCAGCCGTGGCAAGTCTGTTGCTCTCACCTCTCTAATGCGGTCAAGGCAAGTAGTAACTGCTACTATTGCCTCCACCTCTTGGTCAATATCTCCGAGTTCTCGATAAAGTAAAATTGCCTGGTCAATATATTCGACACATTCCTCTGATTCTCCAGGATCAAAGATATAAAAGTATCTTCCTAATCTTTCAAATGTTTCAGCTACAGCAGGTATATCATCAAGGCTTTGATAGATGGATATTGCTTGCTCGCACTGGTCTACTGCTTCGTTGAATCGTGCAGCACCGACTCTATAGGCTGCACAAAGTGCAACTCTTGTATCTGCTTCTTGGCGTCTATCTCTAGTATTTTGAGCTACTTCTAATGCTTCTTCTAGTAGTGGTAGAGCCTCATCAGGACTTCCAGCTTGTAGAAATTGGTTCCCTTGCTCTAACAATCGCCTGCTTTCAGCTCTGAGTACTTCAATAGAAGGTTCTTGAGAGATTGCAACTTGATTATTACCCAGTAAAGTTGAGGTGAGTAAGGCTATAAGAAATATGACTAAAAATTTTTTATACATTATGGAGAACGAAAATCCTAAGACTATCAGTATCAATCCACACCTCGCCCATTTTGTCAATGACAAATCCTAAGATGCAGCAATTCTCAGTATGGAAATTCCGCTCAAGTTTATTGAGAATAGTATCAATAGCCTTGTCTGGAAAGTTCATTCTTTCATTCTGGGTTGCTCAACCAGAAAACGTTTCTGGTCAAAATGAGAATTGCTGCCTAAGATGTGTTAATTCAACATGATTAATTCAAAATTGGAGGCGATCGCATCTCACACTACAATTGCTACACACCTCAGATATTGATGAATTGAGTAGAATACTGCCGTCGCACGCCTGCTGATTACTGGGAAACCGTTATCTATAAAGCTGGAGCACTTGTCCAGTTGAACAGTATTGATCTAGAATTTGCGATCGCCGAACTCTATCAGGGATGAGATGGCTAATCGCAAATTCTGTTGGTAAATTTCTACCCCGAACAGGCAGACAACATCACTAACTCTTGATAATCCAGCAACTCCTCAGACGGATTCGGAACCGTAAACGCCACCCGCATCGCATCCGACCACAGCCCCCGCTCGGCAAAAAAGGTGATGCGCTCCAACACCTGTTCCTCGGGCAACAACCCTGCCGTTTGCCATTCTTGTTCTGCGGCTTCTAGCTCTATTGCAACCTGCTCATACTCATCATCCGACATCACCTCAAACGGAATAACTTGTGCAGCACTCATCGTGTCACTATAGGCTACCCATTGGTAAACTTGCCCTCGTTCTAACGACGTACCCACATAGCTAATCTGAGTTTCACCACTGACGGTTGCACGAAATAATGTGTAGGTAAAAGAAATAAATTGAGCATCACGAGACTGCACCTCCACCGTCCGCATCGCCCCTCTCGGATAGTTTTTCCAGAGAAAAAAGGGGCGATCGCTCCACACCTGCGCCACTTCAACCCCATCTGCAACCGGAGTAATCAGGCAAGCCGCATCACTCGGACGGGTAATTCCCGGTTGTGGTGGCGGCGTTGGCGTGTCATCAGCGATTCCGGGTAAAGGGAAAAGCGCGATCGCCCCTGTTCCTACTGTTAACCCTACCGTTGCAAGCCACTGAATATAAGTAGTTTGTATCATGATTCACTCCTCGATTTACTTTGGTGTAACTGATTACGATGTACATGAGAACCGATCATCAGGAAAATTGTTATCACGGGAAATACAATGGGCAGCAGCAATGCTACTGACGCAAGATATAACTCCAAACTGAATAGACTATAGGCGATCGCGCTACCCGCTAATCCAGCCCACAACAGTAGATAAAAGTAACGTTTTGGCGATCGCGCTTGCCGTAGGAAAAGCGTCAGGGATTTGCTTATCAAGAACGCCACCACCACCATCCATGTATCTGGAATTGGCACCACAAATCGCTGCGTTCTGATCTGATGAAATAGATAGGCATGGTGTTCACCCCCCGTCATCAGCCGATGGGGATTACCGTCCTGTCGATACCAATACTGCATCGCAAGTGGAGCTTTGAACGAGTCTTCACCGGGCTGCAATCCAGCTTCTTCATAGCCGCCCGATGCAATCATCACCGTTTGCCAATCAGATAAGTCTAGCGTCTGCGATCGCTCAATCACTTGCCAGGCAGGAATCGGTTCATAGACCTGTTGCGGAGGAATTGAAAAGTCAGTGATGGGGTGTAGCCAATATTGTCCGCCGAGGGTTCCATAGGCAAATTGGGAGATGGGCTGCCATTTGAGGCGTGGATAAATAGTCTGAGCTTCATCGGTTAGAGTCGATTGAATACAAGGGCGATCGCCGTCTAATGCATCAAACGTAGATAGGGTGAATGCAAATAGATAAATATCAGGTTTGCCAACCATCAACGGCATCCGATGAGATGGCCCCCAAGCGCGAGTGGCATTGCCGTGAATACTGTAGTCTGGATTGGCTAATTCAGGTGGAGCTTGAAGCCATCCTCCAGTCTGACTCGGAAATGCACCAAAGATTAGACAAGATCCCCGCTCAGCCGCCGATTGGGTTGCCTGGATTAGAGCCGATTGTTCCTCATGGGCACGGTCAAGTAGATAATCAATGGCGATCGTTTGTGTGCCAGAATTCGATAACTGAGTTACCAAATCTGCAAGATATTGCCGCGACATGGGTTTTGGCTCAATAATCTCAGCTCGTTGGATCGATTCATCATCAATTTGGACAAGTAATAGTTGGGGTTTGGGTTCTGGCTCGATGCGCCCTGTCCATTGCCGATAGCGGGCTTGCATCAATACGCGCTGATCCAACAGTTCATTTTGCACTGGGACTAGCCAACTCAGAAGCAGCATGGTCGGTAATATTGCTGCCTCATAACGAGTAGGGCAAAGTAACCGCAGGCGATCGCGCCAGGTTTGCCGATGCAGTTGGAAAACGGGAGCATTAGGATAGCGAAAAATACTAGGAATCAGATATGCCGATGGGTACGTTAGATTCACATCGGTTTTGAAATAGTCACAGGTATGAATGAGCGCTTGGTGCAAGTCCTGCTGATTACCCAACTCCTGTAAAAACTGAATCAGAAAGGCTTGGGCAACCTGGGCGTGGATCGGTTCACGCATCACCACCACCTGACTCACACCCAAGTTAATTAACGTATCGGCAATACTGACGCCGTTGCAGGAATTGAAGACCGCACACTGCAAGCCATTTTGTCGGGCGATCGCCAGTTGTGATTGAATTTCTTTGATCTGAATAGATATACCGGGAGCAATGCCCAGTTCACCACCAGTTAGATCCGTATCGTTACTGTGTCCGGCAAAAATCAGCATATCCCATCCCTGTGGGTCAGCGATCGCATCGGCAATTTGTTGTTTGAGTTGGGGAATGGTGAGGTCAGGATGGTAGCCAATGGGTGGCGGAATCTCGGCGAGGTGACGCAGGGATTTCTGTACCTGGTGCCAATCCGCCTCGAAGGTATGACCGGGATCGTATCCCAAGATGGTTAAAATACGAGGGCGCGATCGCGGTTTAGAACGGTTTGCTGAGGGCGATCGCACGATGGCAGGACAACGGGCAATGCGTAGATGTCCGCCCATTCCGCCGACTTCCCAAGCTTCCCAAGGCAGGCGCAGTAGTGAGGTTGGAGTGGCAGTTAAGAATATATCGATGGCGGCATCATCGGAGGCTGATTGGCGGCTAGCTCCCGCTAGGGTGGACTGGATATCATACAGTTCGGGGCTGCGGAGCCAGCGATGAAAGGTATAGAGCAGGCGGGTTTCGGCTTCGATGAGCTGCGCTTGCCAGTCGATAGTGGGGGGTGCAAAGCTGCCGCTACCCGCCGATCGCCCCCGAAAGGGTGAGTTTTGTGATGGGCTAGGCAATGGCTGGGTTTGGCTATAAAAACTAAGATAGGCTTGTTGCCAGGTTTGATAATGAGTATCCAGCACCGATGGATAGGGAACAGTGGCGGCTAAACGCTGACCCGTCCCCCAGGTCAGTTCAAACAGGCAGTCTTGCTGAATGGCTTGAATCCGAAGTTGAAACATGGGTAGTCTGCGACGATAATCTGATTCGAGTATCTTATCTAATTGCTGGAACTGGATTCAAAGGTGAAGGGCGGCAGGATCATGGCGGAACCATTAGGCAGTTGCACGGTGACGTTAAAGCGTTCGGTCGGTTCGCCAATTACTTGGGCATAGAGATAGGTTTGATTGGGTTGGTTGAGGATCGGGGCTTCTAAAAGTTGCTGGTCGTCTCGAATTTGCAGACTGACGCCATAGGGTAGTATACCATCTGGTTGTCCACTCAGGATCACTAACAATGTCCATTCGTTGGAGGGTAAAATCCAAGCGATCGCATAGAGCCGCATGGAAATGCCTTCAAAATGGATATAGCGATAGGCGGCGCAGGTCGTATCTGGAATCTCTAGCCCCTCGTCGGTCAGTTGGGCGATCGCATGGGTCACGTCTTCCAAGGGCGATCGCACGGCACGGAATCCATAGGCAGGTTGCAAGGGTGGTAACAATGTCCAGTTTAATTGCTCACTGACCTGATTCACAACGGGAGTAACCGTTTGAGTAAACCAATTCCAGACGTTAATCACCGATTCAGTTACGGATGCTGATACGGGTGATTCAACTGTTGAGTATAACCAGCCTGAAACGGTCGATCGCAATTCGAGTAGTAGCGGGTTCACATCGGCTTGGAAGGTGTCAGTCGAGATAAAATATCCGTTTTGGCGATCGAGCGTTGCCGCCGTCGAGCAGTGGGATTGCAGTTCAGCACTGGGCTGGTAGCCTTGAATCAAAACTTCACCGAGTTCTTCTAAAACTTCAACCCAAACATAGTGAGTTGCGGAACAATGGGCGATCGCTTCGGGAATAAACAGGGTGGGATCATAGAGCGTTTCGGTGGCGATTGGAATCAGTGTCGTATCGTCAATAGCGATCGCTCGAATAGGGTCTGATTCATTAAATATGATGGGGAGCAATCGCTCTGATAAAACGGAATCCCGCTGCGCTAGCCAGTTTTCCAAACCCATGCTGGCTAAATAATGCAGATAGGCTTGCCATTGGCGATCGCTATCCTCAATTTCGGCAGTGGCAGCGATCGCCTGATCCAATTGCGCGTCGGTGAGGGAAATGCGATCGATGGGTAAGTGTCGGGCGAGGGTGGGAGTAACGAATGACATTAGACAGACCTCTGAAGTTTGACATGATGGCAGATGCAATCAGTAAGCGGGCTAGACGTGCGGTTCACCGTAGTGGACTCGGCACGCGCCGCATCAAATAAATGAGCAATTGATACGCTGAGGGCTTCTGTAATTTTAGGCGTGAGGGGTTGATCGTTGGGTAAGACGGCGGGCAGGCGATCGCGCAGATTTAGGAATAGGGTATGCTGAATGTCGGTGCGGAGGGCATTTAGGTTGAGCAACCGCGAGACTTGGTACTGTTTTTGCAGGCCGATGTATGTCGCGATCGCGCCCATGGACTGTTGTTCGCAGTGGAACAGATAAAGTGCTGTCAGAAACGCTTGGTCAGTGGGCGATCGCTTACGGCGATGGTACTCTAGTCGTTCATCAATGACCCGCTCAACGGAGTCATTCAAACAGCTTTGTACCAGTTGGCGGTATTGTTGCAAAAAGTCCTGGGTGGGGTCATCATCCGGTTCGGGGGCGGCAAGTTCACGGGTATTGGCGACGGTCTCGAAGGACTGGACTTTGGGCGATCGCAGTTGACGGAGTTGTTCGGCAAGGCAATGTAAGTTATCTAAGACATGGTTAGGCATTTGGCCTGATTGACCGATTTGGGTAGCAATTTGCTGAAGCTGAGCATCCGTTGGGGGTAGGCATCGGGAGCGGTTGCTCCGACGCTGCAGGCGATCGCGGCGGTAAACAGCATGGTAGGCAGATAACAATGTGACCCACTGCTCGATGTCAACCGCACTGGCGCGATCGCTTAGGAGTCGTCGGAGGCGATCGGGGGTCATGGCATTCAGGAGCGCCCAATCGCTGGTGAGGTAAATGCCGCATTCCTGTTGTAAAAACCGAGATAGTTCCGGATGGCTAATCACCATGCGATTCGTCCAGGTGCTTAGAGCTGATTTATAAAGTAAGCCCTTAAGCAGCCAATCGCTTTACCATCAGACGAATCAAGGAACCATAAATCATGGACTCACTCACCTCTGGGTAA